>DXGD01000355.1 GCA_019114115.1 Candidatus Nesterenkonia stercoripullorum | reverse complement strand
TACTAACATTAGCCGAAAGGGCTCATCATGACGGAGAGACTCCCCCTTGGAGAGAGTTCCATCGCCTACGACGTGATGGGCGAAGGGCCACTGATCGTTCTCGCCCACGGCATGGGCGATAGTCGGCACTCGTATCGTTTCGTCGCACCGCAGCTCGCGGAAGCGGGCTATCGGGTCGCGACCATGGACATCCGCGGCTGCGGCGATTCCACCGCCGCTTGGGACAGCTACAGCCGCACGGCCATCGCCGGTGACATCGTGGCGCTGGTGCGCCACTTAGGCGGCCCGGCAGTCGTCGTCGGGCACTCGATCAGTGGCGGGGCCGCGACTATCGCCGCGGCGGATGCGCCCGACGTCGTCGTCGGCGTGGCCGAACTGGGTTCCTTCACCCGCAAGCAGACCCCTGATCTCGCCGGGCTGTTCCGCAACAGGAGGTACCGGACCGCGATGCTGCATCTGGCGAAAGTGATGATGCTGGGCAGCCTCAAGAGCTGGGTGGCGTACCTGGACCTGGCTATCCCGGCCCCTCCATCCGACTGGGACCGCGAACGGTCGCGGATCCGGTCCGTCGTGAGTCGCCCGGAGCGCAGGGCGGCCTTGCAAGCGATGGCGCGGACGGCACCCGCCGACGCCGGAGCCCGGCTGAAGGACGTTCAGTGCCCCGTCCTGATCGTGCAGGGAAGCGCGGACCCGGACTGGGCTGACCCTGTGCGCGAGGGACACGGGATCATCAGCGAGCTGCCCGAAGGGATCGGAGAACTGGCGGTCATCCCGGATGCGGGACACTACGTTCACGTCGAAGCCCCGGAGCAGCTGCTCGATATCCTCGCACCCTTCCTGCAGGAGACCTTGCCCCGCACCGGCCCGGCCGCACGTGCCTAGGGCGGGACTCAGCCCGGAGAGCATCACCGAGGCCGGCGCGAAGCTCGCCGACGAACTCGGCCTCTCCCAGCTGAGCATGATGACTCTGGCTGAACGGCTCGGCGTGAAGGCGCCTTCCCTGTACAAGCACGTAGGCGGCCTCGCGGATCTCAGCCACCGCATCGCCATCCTCGCCACGGCCGAGGTCGGGGAGCTGCTCGGGCGCGCGATCGAGGGGCGCAGCGGCAAAGACGCTCTCTCCTGCGCGGCTCACGCGCTGCGCGCCTTCGTGCTCAAATGCCCCGGTCGATATGCCGCGATGAACGAAGCGCTGTCCGCTGGCCCGGATGACCCCCTCGAACCGGCCCGCGAACGCGCCCTGCGTTCTCTCGCCGCGGCGCTGCGCGGATACCGGCTCCACCCCGCAGATGAAATCCACGCACTCCGCATGATTCGCAGCAGTCTGCACGGATTCGCCACACTCGAGTCATCCGGCGGCTTTCAGCTGGGCACCGACGTCGACACCAGCTTCAGCAGGATGATCGACTTCATCGACCGCGGACTCCGGCTCTCCAGCACCCAAAGCGACTAAGCCAGCAACGTCACCAACCTGCAGCCGGCCATCGCCCAAGGGCATCTGCCGCAGCTCAGGGCCTATGGCGTCTCAAACTGCCGATCGAGGTCTCCGGCACGCTTGTCGACGTCATCGGCCCAGGCCTCCACCTTCTCTGGGGTCACGTCCTCGAGCTGGGACCCTTCGAAGAAGGAGAAGCGTACGAGCCGGTCTTCCATGGCAACGCTGGCATCGATCTGGCTCCGATCGGACCGCTCGCAGAGGTACCCCGTACCATCGGGCAGGGAGGTGGTCTCGGCACAGGAATCGGTCTGCTGCTGGCCGCGCCTCGCGTGCTCAGCATCCGCCCGGGCCTCATCTGCATCCACGTCATAGGTCAGAATGCGGACAAGTTCGTCCGGCGTCCCGTCGGAAAGGACATCGCAGGAGACGTAGTCACGTTCCTCCTGATCAAAGTGCCCACCGGTGACGAAGATCTCTTCCTCCCCGGTGATCTGGGCCAGAGACTCGTCCGAGATGATGTCACAGCTCGCATTCGTGTCAGGCTGCGTCCCAGCGCTCACGGTGGCGCTCTGGCAGCCCGTCAGCACCAGCAGCGCGGCGCTCATGGCGCCGGCGGCGAAGGCTTTCACTCTCATAGTCACAGTTCGCTACTCACCGCTCTCGGTCATCGGCTCCGAACCCGCGGAACACGGGCCCGATGCTACATAGTACGCCTAGGCCGAGGTCACAGCGCCCTCCCGGACGAACTCCGCTGTCTGCCGGCGCTGAGAATCGACATCACCTGTGCTCCCGAGACGGCCAGAGCGTCCGTCACGTCCTAGACTGATGACTCGACATGAGGAGGAAGCACAATGGACTTCGCAGTGGACGCCATACTCTTCGACTGTGACGGGGTACTGGTCGACTCGCTGGAAACCGCGGCGCACGCGTGGGATGCCTGGGCGCGGGACTTTGCGCCGGACTTCGACTTCCGGTCGCAGATGACTCACGGGGCGCGGTCCTCGGACGTCATCGCCACCCTCGTCGAGCCCGAGCGGCACGCGGAGGCGGTCGCTGCGCTCGACGCCGCCGAGGTCGCCCTCGCTCATGAGACCTCACCCGTACCGGGGGCGGTCGAGCTTAGCGAGCGCATCCCGGAAGGCCGTTGGGCCGTGGTCACCTCGGGCATCCGCGAGGTCGCCCGCACGCGCCTGCGCGCGGCGGGCTTCACTCTCCCGGAGCACATCATCACCGCGGAGGATGTGACCCGAGGCAAACCCGATGCTGAGCCGTATGCCCGCGGCGCCGCCGCGCTGGGCGTTCCTGCGCACCGATGCGCGGTCCTCGAAGATGCCGCCGCCGGCGTGAAGGCAGCCCGCGCAGCCGGCGTGCAGGTGGTCATCGGCGTCGGCGATCACCTCGACGGCGCATTCGTCGACGCCCATGTCGAGGACCTGCGGGAGGTCAGTTTCGGGGAGCGGGGCCTCTCCGTGAAGTCGCCCTACGCAGCATCGACGTCTGCGGAGACGCGCTGATCACGTGAGGGCCCCGTCCCCGTTGGTCAGCGTGGAGATGCTCCTCGACGATGTCGCCGAGTCGGCCATACGCGCCGAATGGCAGGCGCTGGCCGAAGCGGGGTTCTCGAGTCTGGCTCGGCACACCGCGCAGAGCAACCGTCCGCACATCACGGCGCTGGTCCGGCCCGAGCTTCCCGAGATCGAACTCAGCGGCCTCTTCGGACGTCCTGCTCTGCCGGTGACGCTCGGCAGCCCGCTGCTGTTCGGCGGCTCGGAGCGCCGCATCCTGGTGCGCTCAGTCGTGCCCACAGCGGACCTCCTGCGGCTGCATGGAACGATTCACGCCGCCGTCGGCGCGGAGGGCAACGCACTGCTCACCGAGCCGAACTCGTGGACGCCCCACGTGACGCTGGCTCGGCGCCTGAGGCTGACCGACCTGCCCGGCGCGCTCCCGCTCCTGGGAGGGCCGATCCAGGGGCACGTCACCGCCCTGCGCCTATGGGATTCCGGCACCCGTTCCGTCACTCACCTGGGGGATTTTGCCTAGCCTGCCGTCACGAGGCCAGGTCGCCGTCGACCTCTCCCTCGGAGAGCACCGCATCCGCACGGTGCTCGAGACCGACGAGCGGAAATGCCACTGGATCGCCGTAGACAGAGACTTCGGCTCCGTTGCCGAGCTACCAGACGGCGAAATCGGCGCCACAAAGAATCCTGACACGCGACAGCGCCGGGTTGAGGTCGCCATCTCAAAGCTCCACGACGGCAAGCGTCGACCGTGCTGCTTCGACCTCTCTTCCTGCGCCGACCCCGACGTCGCGAAGAGCGGGGAGCTGGCTGTCGTCAGCTGAGGAAGGAGCCTTGCCGCACCGGGTCCTCCACCGCTTTTGTTTCCCATCATGACGACGCCGCGTCGTCGAGCCCTGGCCAGTGGTTAATATCGATGGACGTTTCATCCACTCGCAGCATCTATCCACTCGCAGCAAGGACTCTTGATGACACTGACCCGCGCACTGCCCGCCGTCTTCCTCACCAGCCTGATGCTCGGGCTCGCGGGCTGCGGCGACGATTCCGGAGGTGGCTCCGGCGGGGATGACTCAGCTGAGGACACTATCCGTGTCGGCACCTCCCCCGGCCCCTACAGCGAGCTCTTCGAAGAGGGCATCGGCCCCATCCTGGAGGATGAGGGGTACACGCTGGAGTACACCAGCTTCTCCGAGCTGCAGCAGGCCGACGTCGCCATGGACGAGGGCTCGATCGATCTCAACGTCGACCAGCACACGGCCTATATGGACGTCTTCAACGAGGAGACCGGTGCTGAGCTGGCTTCCGTCACCGAGGTGCCGACTGTGCCCGCCGGGCTGTTCTCCAGCACGCACGAGGACCTGGACGAGGTGGCTGACGGGCACACTGTGGGCATCCCCCAGGATGCCTCCAACCAGTCCCGCGCCTACAATATGCTGGCCGAAGCAGGCTGGATCACGCTCTCCGACGATGCCGACCCCGTCCTGGTGACCGCATCCGATATCGAGGAGAACCCCCACGACCTCGATATCCAGACGATGGACTCCGCCACGATCCCACGCAGCCTGGACGATCTGGACTGGGGCGTGATCCCCGGTTCGATCTCCTACAGCTCCGGTGTCGACACCGATCAGCAGTACTTCCAGGAGACGCTGCGTGATGAGCTGATCCTGGTCGCCGTCGTCCGCGAGGAGGACGAAGACACCCAGTGGGCCCAGGATGTCGCTGAGGCGTACTCCTCTGACGAGTTCGCCGAGTACATGGACGAGGAGAACGAGAACGACTACTGGTTCATCCCGGAATCGCTGCAGTGAGCGTGACCACGGCCCCGGCCGTGTCCTTCCGGCACGTGACCCGGGAATTCGGTGATGCGAAGAATCCGGTGCGAGCGCTGGAGGACATCACCTTCGACGTCCCTCAGGGATCGATTTTCGGCGTCGTCGGGACCAGCGGAGCAGGAAAGTCCACGCTCATCCGGACGGTGAACGGACTGGAGATCGCCACCTCGGGCACTGTCGACGTGCTGGGTGAGCGCCCGTCCGCGCTGCGCGGCAGCGGGCTGCGCGGACTGCGCCGGCATGTCTCCATGGTGTTCCAGCACTACAACCTGCTTCGCTCGAAGACCGTCGCGGAGAACGTCGGCATGCCGCTGGTGCTGGCCAGACGCCCCGCGCAGGAGGTCACCGCGCGCGTGGCGGAAGTGCTCAACGTCGTCGGCCTGGCTGACCGCGCGCAGGCCCGGCCCGCGCAGCTCTCCGGCGGCCAGCGTCAGCGCGTGGGGATCGCCCGCGCGCTGGTCACCAACCCGAAGCTGCTGCTCTGCGACGAGCCCACCAGCGCGCTGGATCCGATCACCACGGAGCAGATCCTGGAGCTCATCGTCAGGATCAACCGTGACCTTGGGGTGACAGTGCTGATCATCACCCATCAGATGAACGTCATCGCGAAGATCGCCGACTACGTCGCCGTCTTGGAACACGGACGGGTGCTGGAGCACGGGAAGGTGGAAGACATCTTCGCCCACCCGAGCACCCAGCTGACCAGTCGATTCGTCGAGACCGTCGTGCCCAGCCGGCTACCGGAGTCGCTCGTCGAGCACGTGGGCAGCGGGACCGCCGGCGAGGTGGTCCGGATCGTGCACACCCACGGCGCTGCCCGCACGCTGGTCACCGATCTGGCGTCGCGGTTCGCCCTGGAGGTGACCATGCTCTATGCCACCGATGCGCCGCTGCGCCACGTCACCGTAGGGACGCTCGTGCTCGGCCTGCGGGGCGAGGAGCGCGCCGTCGCCGACGCGAAAGCGTGGATCAGCTCCCAGCCGGACCTGAGCGTGGAGGATGTGCGATGACCGAGATCTTTGACACCCGTGTCTCCGCGGATCAGTACCTCGATGCGCTGAACGAGACCGTCTACATGGTCGGCGTCTCGCTGTTCATCGGAGCGCTGCTGGGCATACCGCTCGGCGTCGCGCTGGTGCTGACCCGGCGCGGCGGGCTGACCCCCAATCGGTTCGTCTACACGGTGCTCAACGTCGTGGTGAACATCGTCCGTTCGGTCCCGTTCATCATCCTCATGGTCGCGATCGTGCCGTTGACCAGGATCATTGCAGGAAGCTCCATCGGCTCCACCGCCGCGCTGGTGCCGCTGACCATCTACATCGCCCCGTTCATCGCGCGCGTCATCGAGACGGCCCTGCTCGACGTCGACCCCGGGATCCTCGAGGCGGCGGAGTCGATGGGTGCCACGCTGGGGCAGACCATCAGGCGGTTCCTCCTGCCCGAGGCGAAGAGCTCGATCACCCTGGCGATCACGACTGCCACCGTCGGCCTGATCGGCGCGACCGCGATGGCGGGCACGATCGGCGGGGGCGGTATCGGCGACCTCGCCGTCTCCTATGGCTACCAGCAGTTCGACACCTTTGCCATCCTGGCCACGGTCATCATCTTGATCATCGTGGTGCAGGCCATTCAGAGCCTGGGCAATTGGCTGGCCCGCCGCGCCCGAAAGGACTGAGCGCTCCCATCGTCTGAGCCGCTTCAGGCCGGGTCAACTCCGCTCCGGTCCCATCCAGCGCTCACTCGGGCGAGGACGTCACCCGCAGAACACTGCCGCCGTCGCCCAGGCTGTCCTGGCTGACCACTTCCAACGCACCGTTCTTCTCCAGGACGACTGCCGCGACTCCCGCCAGGCTGCCGCGCCCGGACTGCCGGACGGCAGTATGCACATCCTCTTCCACAAGCTGATGACGCCGCATCGCCAGACGCTGAAAGTCTCCCTGGTAGTAGACCAGCACGGGCGAGGTGTCGACGAGCCGGCGCAGCTTCGGAGATCGCGCCCGAATCCATGCCAGCACCCATTGCAGCAGCACCAGCAGCACCAGCGTGACCACCGCCTGGCTCAGCGGCACATCGGCCGCTGTGAGCATCCTGCCGAAGGCCGAGCCGATGGTGACCGCGATAATGAAATCCAGCGGGGTCATCGCCGCCATCGTGCGCGCGCCCGAGATCCGCAACAGCACCAAGAGGGCGATGTAGCCGCAGAGCAACGTCACCACTGTGTGCACGATAGGGTCCCAGCCATCCCAGTACTGCGTGATATCCATCGGGTGACCTTCGCACAGCGCCAGCACCGTGTCCAGAAGGGTGAGGGCGCCCTTGAGTTTTCCCCTGCTCATTCGGACGAGATATGTGCTCTCCACAGCCTTGAACTCTCTCGCCCGGCAGGCGTGCGCCGGGTACTGTAGTGATTTATGAGTCTGCTGGCACAGTTCAAGAACGCGCCCCTGCGCACCACCTTCAGATACAGCGCTGTCGCCGGCGGACTTGCCGTGGGGGCATCGGCAGCGGCGGCCGCCCCCGCAGTCGTGGTGGACCTCGTCAAACGGAGAAATCGGCAGCTGCGCAAAGCCCCGCGACCGGGAACATTCGACTCCCAGGTCGAACAGTCGCAACTGCGGGTCTTCACTGACGGCGCCACGCTCTACGATCACATGATCGAGGCGATCGACGGCGCCGAGCACACGGTCATCCTGGAGACCTACATCTGGAAGAACGACGCCGTGGGCCAGCGCTTCATCGACGCCCTCAACGCCGCTGCCGCGCGCGGCGTCGAGGTGTTCGCGATGTACGACGGCTTCGCCAACCTCATCATCCCACCCGCGTTCTACGCCCAGCTCGCCCCGGAGGTGAAAGTCACGCGAGTGCCCGCAGTCGCGCTGAGGTTCTGGGGCGCACTGGCCCGCAATTCAGGGCTCAACCATTCCAAGGTCATGGTGATCGACGATCGCATCGGTTTCGTCGGCGGCTACAACATCGGCTCCCTCTACGCGGAGCACTGGCGCGACACCCACGTGCGAGAGATCGGCCCCGCCGTCTGGGGGCTGCGAAACTCCGTGGTCAGACTGTGGAACGAGATGAACCGCCCGGAGGATGCCATCCCCTGGATAGCCCCTGACTCCTGGGCCCCGGACGTCCAAGTGAGCGCGAACATGCCGATCCAGCTGGTCTATCCGATCCGGGACATGTACCTGGAGGCCATCGAGCGCGCGTCACGACGCATCTGGATCACCACGGCCTATTTCATCCCGGACCAGCAGATCCTGCAGGCAGTGCTCCGCGCCGCCCAGCGCGGCGTCGACGTGCGGCTGATGGTTCCCAAAGAGTCTAACCACGCCATCGCGGACTGGGTCAGCCGCGGATTCTACGATGAGCTGCTCCGGGCGGGAGTCACCCTGCTGCTGTTCCGCACCAGCATGATCCACGCCAAGACCGCCACCATCGACGGTGAGTGGTCCACAGTCGGGACCGCCAATATCGACCGCCTCTCCCTGTCGTTCAACTACGAGACCAACGTCGAAATCGTCGACCCCGATTTCGCCGCCTCGCTCGAGCAGCTCTTCACCGCCGACTCAGCCCACTGCGAGACGCTCAGGCTGCCGGAATGGCTTCGCAGGAAACACGCAGCGCGGGTCGCCGAAGTGGCGCTGAAACCACTGCGCTCGCTCCTGTGAACGCAGTCTGAGCATCCGACCCCCCGCCACGATGGAAGAGGCCGTCCCGATGAACCATGGCTCCGCGCCCGAGACTGTCGCCGACGCCGTCGGGCGTGCTCTGGTGGAGCTCGGCGTTCACGCAGTGTTCGGCGTCGTCGGCAGCGGGAATTACACCCTGGTCAATGCGATGCGTCGCCATGGGGCGGAGTTCACTGCGGCGCGACATGAGGGCGGAGCTGCCACGATGGCCGATGCCTACAGTCGTGTCAGCGGCACTGTGGCAGTCGTCTCCACGCATCAGGGCTGCGGACTGACCAACGCCCTCACCGGTATCGCCGAGGCGGCGAAGAGCCGGACTCCGATGCTGGTTCTCACTGCCGACACGGGACGATCGGCAGTGCTCTCGAATTTCCGCATCGACCAGGACGCCCTGAGCGAAAGCGTCGGTGCCGTGGCCGAAAGAGTCCACAGCACCGAGTCCGCGATTGCTGATACCGCACGTGCCTATCGGCGGGCGCTGACAGAACGCCGCACGGTCGTGCTCTTCGTGCCCATTGACCTGCAGACGCAGTCCCTTCCGACTGGTCGCAGCGCCATTGCCGCAGTAGGAGCCGTGCAGCGAGTCCGGCCCGCCCATCAAGCCGTTCAGGCTCTCACCACGGCGATCGAAGCTGCCCAGCGACCGGTCTTCCTCGCAGGACGGGGCGCACGCGCGGCAGGCCCTGAAGTGCTGGCGCTGGCAGAGGCCGCCGGCGCCCTGACCGCGACTTCGGCCGCCGCGCACGGCCTCTTTCAGCGCGATCCGTTCTGCCTGGGCATCTCAGGAGGGTTCTCCTCCGAGTTCACGGCGCAGCGGATCCGTGAGGCCGACCTCATCGTGGCCTTCGGCTGCGCACTGAACATGTGGACGATGCGCCACGGCTCACTCATCGGACCCGGCGCACAGGTCGTCCAAGTCGACGTGGAGCAGAACGCCCTCGGCGCGCACCGTCCCATCCACTTGGGCGTGCTCGGGGACGCGGCAGAGACCGCTGCAGCCGCGCGAGAGGCCCTCCAGCACCGGGGCCCAGCCGAGATGAAGCAACGCAGCCCCACGATGCTCCAGCAGATCGCGCAGCACGCGCGCAAGAACTCCGAGTCGTTCGTGGATCTGACCAGCTCGGACGGCATCGACCCCCGTCTGCTGAGCATCGCCGTGGACCAGGCGCTGCCCGCGCAGCGCGTGGTCTCCATCGATTCCGGCAACTTCATGGGGTACCCGGCTGCCTACCTGGAGGTGCCCGATGAACACGGTTTCTGCATGACGCAGACTTTCCAGTCCATCGGCTTGGGTCTCTATACGGCGATCGGCGCTGCGAAGGCATCGCCCAGCAGAGTGTCCGTGCTGGGCACCGGCGACGGCGGCTTCCTCATGTCCATCGCGGAGCTGGAGACCGCGGTGCGTGCGGACCTTCCCCTGCTCATCATCGTCTACAACGACGCCGCCTACGGCGCTGAGGTGCACCATTTCGAAGGCACGGACGAAGAGCTGGACATCGTCCGGTTCCCGGAGACGGATATCGCCGCCATCGCCCGCGGATTCGGCGCAGAGGGGCTCACCGTCCGCACAGCAGGCGACCTCGACGCCGCCACCACCAGGATCCGGGCTGGCATCACCGCACCCCTGGTCATCGACGCGAAGATCTGTTCCGACGGCGGCTCCTGGTGGCTCGCCGAAGCATTCGCGGGACATTGACCCTTCTTAGGGCAGCGACCTCCACGGGACTGTGGCCTTCGCGGGACCGTGACCTCCACGGGACAGCGGCCCTGTCGCACGCACCCAGGTTCAGAACGGGGAGTTTCCAGGTTTCTCTGCGTTTGAGCGAAAAGAGGCATATGATCGAAGTACAGCCGGGACCGGATGGACCACGATCATCAGGCTGTGGGAGAGCATCCGCCGGCTGTGCACGAGACACACATCGTCGACACAGAGAGGCCGCCATGCACAGCGATTCCGTGAACCAGAAGAAGCCCTTTGATCCCGCACAGCGCGAGCTCGGTATCGTCGTCGGGTTCGACGGCTCGGAACAGGCCACGCTGGCGCTTCACTACGGCGCGCGGGCAGCGCTGCGCCGCGGCACGGTCCTGACAGTTGTCACGGCGAAGAGCGGGGACCAGCAGTTCTACGCGACACTTGCCGCCCTGCCCAGCGAGTCTGAGGAGCACGCCAAGCACGAGGCTGCCAAAGCCACCCTGAAGAAGGCTCACGACTACCTGCATGACTATCAGGGCGATGTGGTCTACCGCATCGAAAAGGGCGACGCCGCCGGCATCCTCGTCGACCTCTCCTCAGCGGCGCTGCTCACCGTCATCGGCGCGCGTGGACGCGGGGGATTCTTCGGCCGCATTCTCGGCTCGGTCGCTGCGGCGCTGCCCGCGCATTCGCACTGCCCGACTGTCGTGGTGCCCCGCGGGTACGACACCGGCGCAGAGGATGACCCGCACCGCTTCGATCCGATCGATGACGACTCACCGGTCACTGTCGGCGTGGACAGCTCACCGCAGAGCGGCGTCGCCGCCCTTCACGCCGCTGAAGTTGCCGCAGAGCGCGGGACGGGCCTCCAGCTCGTGCTGGCACTGCCGCCCATTGACGGCTGGCTCGCCTGGTACCCGGGTGTGGCAGCTGACGGCCACCAGATCGTGGAGCGCCGGAGGGAGGAGCTCGAAGGTCACATCCACGAAGAAGGCGAATGGATCTCGCGGCACGTGCCGCAGGTCTCCGTGGCGACCACTGTCGCCACCGGGGACCCCGCAAAGCTGCTGGCCGAGGCGACCGCGTCGAGTCAGCTGACCGTCGTCGGCACGCACGGCCGGGGCAATGTGGGGGCCGCACTCCTGGGGTCCGTGTCGCGCAATGTGCTCAACCACGCGAAGGGACCGGTCATGGTCGTCCCCGAGCTGCACGACTCGCGGCTGGAGGACCAGCCAGCTGGCGGATTCTGATCCTGCTGGCGGGCGCAGAGCAGCAACCCATGGCCTATGCGCCCGCCGAGGTCAGGAGCCGGCTGCCTGCTCACTGGGAAGGCTCTCGTTGATCACGTGCCCGAAGTGATCCGGCACTTCGAGCTGAAGCGCCCGCTCGGTGCGACGGTACCCGGTGGAGGCCGGACGCTCCGGGAGCGTGATCTCCGGCTTCGGCACACGCTCATAGGGTATGGACTTCAGCAGGTGATGGATCATGTTGATCCGGGCTGAGCGCTTGTCCTCGGACTCGACCACATGCCATCGGGCCTGCGGGATATCAGTGTGCACGAACATCTCATCCTTGGCCCGGGAGTAGTCCTCCCACCGCGTGATCGACTCCAGATCCGTGGGCGAGAGCTTCCACCGGCGCATCGGATCGTCCATCCGCGAGGTGAATCGCTTCAGCTGCTCCTCGTCCGAGACGGAGAACCAGTACTTCAGCAGGATGATCCCGTCCTCCTCCAGCATCCGCTCGAAAATAGGGCACTGACGCAGGAAGCGCCTGTGCTCCTCCGCCGTGCAGTAGCCCATCACCCGCTCCACTCCGGCACGGTTGTACCAGGAACGGTCGAAGAGCCGGATCTCCCCGGCCGCGGGCAGGTGCGGGATGTACCGCTGGAAGTACCACTGCGTGCGCTCCCGCTCCGTGGGTGCCGGCAGGGCCACGATCTGCGCGACGCGCGGGTTGAGGTACTCGGTGATGCGCTTGATCGCACCGCCCTTCCCCGCCGCGTCCCGACCCTCGAACACGACGACGACCCGCGCCCCACTGGCTTTGACCCACTCCTGCATCTCCACCAGCTCGGCCTGGAGACGCCTGAGCTCGGATTCGTAGAGCGCCTTCTTCGCCTTCTTCCGCTTCGTCATATCTTGAGGGTATAGCGCATACGCGCCGCCGGGAATAGCTGCCGCACAACAGCTGCGAGCTAGCCGGACACATCGGGGGCGGCAGCTGGGAGCTGTGGACAGAGGTCCCGGCGCACCTGGCATGCGAGACAGTGCAGAAGTCGATCGTCTCTATGGATTGACCTACCCCCTCCCGAGGGAGCAGACTAGGGATGTGTCGGGCTGCAGGTAACCCCCGGGCTCCAACCTTTAGCCGCTTCGAGCGGCCACGCGCCGTGAGGCGTTCCCAGCCCGACACGCCCCCCTCTTCAGGCCTAGTCGGCCTTCCCCTGATGTGGTCTCACCTCTGGCAGCGTCTTGTTCGTCGTGCGCTTCATCTGCGCCGGTTACACTGTGCATTCGGAGGCTCCTTGTGGGGCCCATGTCAGATCGCCACACCAGAAGGGGCTGCAGGAGATGAGCGCACGCCGTGCACCACGCCATTCGGCTGCGGCTGGACATCTGCGCGAGATTTCCCAACAGCTCCGCACCGGCGTCTCACTGCTGTCACAGCTGCTGGGCACACCGGAGAAGTCCGGTCAGGATATCGGCGAAGAGCTGCAGGCCCTCGACGTCTCCACAATGAACCTGCATTTCGCTCTGATGACCCATATCCGGAGCGTCTTCCTCACGCCCCTTCCCCGCGAGGACATCTACATGATGTCGCAGCAGCTCAATCGCACCATGGAGCATATCGTCGCCGCAGGGGACCTGCTGATCGCACGGAACCACTTGAAGCTTCCCACCTACAGCTGGACCATCGTCGAGACGCTCAGCCGGCAAATCGACCTCACGATGGAAGCGTTGTCCCGGTTGGATGAGCTGGACCATCTCGAAGAGTATTGGATTCAGGTGCAGCGGCTGGCCAAGCAGGCCAATCACGCCTATCGCGACTGGCTGACCTCCACTGACGATTCGTTCCAGCCCAATATCGCCCTGCAGCAGACCCATGTGGCTCAGGCGATGCTCGCAGCTGTCGAAGCTCAGCGAACGCTGGCGATCACCGCAGGGGCCATTCTCGTGCGGGAATCCTGAAGGCCTCAGCGTGGAATACTTCCTGCTCAGTCTCGTCTTCCTCACCCTGCTGCCCAACCTCTTCGTCGCCGGGATGCACGACGTCTCCAATTCCATCGCGATCCCCGTCAGGACGCGGGCGCTGACACCGAGAATCGCAGCGCGGCTGGCAGCCTTCTTCAACGCCCTGGGTGTTCTGCTGGCGCTGCCGATCGGCGCCCACCTCTACACGTGGTTCGATTTTCCTCAGGTGCCGGGCCGGCTCATGCTGAGCATCCTGCTCTCAACCTTGATCAGTCTGCTTGCCTGGAACATCATCACCTATCTTCGCGGGGTCCCCTCCTCCACGACTCACGCCCTGCTCGCCGGCCTGCTCGGCGGCGGTTTCGCCGCCGCGCTGCTGACCGATACCACCCTCTCCGACGTCATGGAGCTGCCCTGGCTCGGGCTGCTGCTCGCCCTGATCATCTCGCCTCTGGTGGCCTTCGGCCTGGGCTATGCGCTGGTCTTCGGCTCGGTCAGGATGGCTCGAGGCGAGGACCCTGACACGGTGAACGCGACCTCACGCATGGTCCAATCCATCTGCGTGGGTATCACCTCACTGGGCACCGGTCTCCAGCAGGGCCAGCGGTTCATGTTCCTCACGATGCTCGGGTTGCTCTCGGCAGGTGTCGCGGACACCACCCCCGCACTGCCCTATCTGATCGCCGGATTCGCAGTGCTCATCGGCCTGGGCTGTTTGACAGGAGGCTGGCGCATCGGTCATGTGCTGGGCCACCGGCTCGTCGCCCTGGACCCTCTGCGCGGCATGGTCTCGGCGTCGACGACGTCGGGCCTGGTCCTTCTCGGGTCCATGGGGCTGGGAATGCCCCTGTCCACCTCGCTCACTGCGGCCTCCGCCACGATGGGCGCCGGGTCGAACCAGCGGTTCACGACCGTGAACTGGCGACAGTTCCTGCGCATACTGACCTACTGGCTGGCCACGCCCGTAGCCACCGGCGTCGGCTCGGCGACCCTCACTCTCGCGGTGAACCCGCTGCTGGGGCTTCCCGACTGAAGCCTTCCCGGCTGAGGTTCCCCTACTGAGGGCGCCCAGGCCTGGTGATCACCGCCAGACGCGCTGGCGGATCAGCCGAAGCGGCCCGAGACGTAATCCTCAGTGGACTTCTCACGCGGGTTGTTGAAGATCGTCGAGGTCTCCGAGTACTCGATCAGCTTGCCCGGCTTGCCGGTCCCGGCGATGTTGAAGAACGCCGTCCGTTCCGAGACCCGAGCTGCCTGCTGCATATTGTGCGTCACGATGACGACGGTGTATTCGTTCTTCAGCTCCGCGATCAGATCCTCGATCGCCAGCGTGGAGATCGGGTCCAGTGCTGAGCACGGCTCATCCATGAGGATCACATCCGGCTTCACCGCGATCGTGCGGGCGATGCACAGGCGCTGCTGCTGCCCGCCGGAGAGCCCTGAGCCGGGCTTGTCCAGCCTGTCCTTGACCTCGTTGAAGAGGTTCGCCCCGCGCAGCGCGGTCTCGACGATCTCATCGGCCTGCCCGCGGGACATGCGCGCCCCATTGAGCTTATAGCCGGCCAGCACATTGTCCCGGATGCTCATGGTGGGAAACGGGTTGGGCCGCTGGAAGACCATGCCGACCATCGTGCGCACTGTCACCGGGTCCACCCCGGGGCCGTAGATGTCGTCACCGTCCAGCAGGAGCTGGCCGCCGACCCTGGCCCCCGGAAGCACCTCGTGCATGCGGTTGAGACTTCGCAGGAAGGTGGTCTTCCCACATCCGGAAGGACCGATGAAGGCGGTCACGGACCTCGCATCGATCTGGATGTTGACGTCCTCCACGGCGAGAAAATCGCCGTAGTACACGTTCAGGTCGATGGCGTCGATGCGCTTGGACATAGGTGCTTTCTCAATCTTTCGCAGGGTTCAGGCAAGTTGTCATCGGCCGCTCTTCTTCGGAGCGAATATCTGGGCGATGACCCGGGCCACCAGGTTCAGCAGCATCACGATGACGATCAGCACCAGGGCTGCCGCCCACGCCCGCTGGTGGGAGGGGTCAGAGAAGTTCGGCGAGGTGGGGTTCTGGAACTGGCGGAAGATGTAGACCGGCAGCGCCGTCATCCATCCTTGGAACAGGTTCCAGTTGACGTTGACCACGAACCCGGCAGTCACGAGGATCGGGGCCGTCTCGCCGATGACGCGGGCGATCGCCAGCGTCACACCGGAGGCGATGCCGGAGATCGCCGTCGGGATCACGACTTTCAGGATAGTGCGCCATTTGCGGACGCCCAATGCGTAGGATGCCTCACGCAGCTCGTTCGGCACCACCCG
Source organism: Candidatus Nesterenkonia stercoripullorum (assembly GCA_019114115.1). GTDB lineage: Bacteria > Actinomycetota > Actinomycetes > Actinomycetales > Micrococcaceae > Nesterenkonia > Nesterenkonia stercoripullorum. The sequence continues at coordinate 1,588 of DXGD01000355.1, read as the reverse complement.
CAGCATCTCCTCGGTCGTGCGCACCACGACCGGGATCATCAGGACGGACAGCGCGATGGCGGCGGTGATGCCCATCGTCGAGCGCATCCCCGGCAGCAGCCCTGTCCAGGAGTTCACGGTGCTGAGGAACCACGCCATCGCGGCGCCGCCGAAGAGTCCGGCCACGATGGAGGGGATGCCGGTCATCACATCGACGAAGAACGTGATGGCCCGCGACAGCAGCCCGCCACGGGCGTACTCCACGAGGTAGATCGAGGTGAGCAGTCCGATCGGCACGGAGATGACCGTAGCGGCGATCGTGATCAGCAGCGAGCCGATGAGCGCGTGCTTGATTCCGCCGAGCACATTGGCGCCGTCCTCCTGAGAGGCCTGATCGACGCTGCCGTCGATCCCCTGCATGTCCGAGGCGAAGAAGCCCGGTTCGATGAGCCCCGGCAGACCGACTGAGGTGACCGACCAGATCACCGACACCAGCGGCAGCAGCGCGATCACGAACGCCAGGTAGACGAGGTTCGTCCAGAGCTGGTCCGTCGCCTTGCGCCGGTTGACCCGGCTGCGGGTGACCGCGTAGCTGACCACGACGTAGAGCACTGCGCTGAAGATGAACCACAGGGCGAGGTTGAAGCCGATGGCCGAGGATATCGCGGCGCCCACGATGATGGACCCGCCCAGCACTGCCATCCACAGCCAGGTGGGCAGGGTGTTCTGGGTCAGCGTATTGCGCCGGTTGGGTCGGACTCCTGCCGCCGCAGGGGTTTGCAGCGACGCCGGCGTAGGCTCCGGTGAAGCCGAGGCGGAGTTCTCCTGCTTCGTGGCCGTCGCACCAGACTCCGCGGGGGTGCGTTGCTGATCGCTCATCAATTGGCTCCCGAGAATTCTTTGTTCCGGCTGACGATCCAGCGCGCGGTCATGTTCACGATCAAGGTGATGATGAAGAGCACCAGGCCGATGGCGATCAGCTGCGCCTGCCGCTCAGATCCCGGTGGCGCTTCGGGGAAGCCCAGAGCGATCTCGGCGGGGATCGTGCTGTTGCCGGAGGAGATCAGCGAGGCGGTGAGCAGCCCGGGCGAGAGCACCAGCGCCACGGCCATCGTTTCGCCCAGCGCCCGTCCCAGGCCCAGCATGACGCCGGAGATGATGCCCGGCCGCGCGAAGGGGAAGACCGACATCTTGATCATCTCCCAGCGGGTCGCGCCCAGCGCCAGCGCCGCCTCTTCATGGAGCTTCGGCGTCTGGATGAAGATCTCACGGCATACGGAGGTGATGATGGGCAGGATCATCACGCCCAGCACGACGCCGGCGGTCAGGATAGTGCGTCCGGTCTGCGAGGGCGAGCCGGCGAAGAGCGGAATGAAGCCCAGCGTCTCGTGCAGCCAGTTGTAGGCAGGAACCAGCGCGGGCCCGAGGAAGCTCATGCCCCAGGCGCCGTAGACGACAGAGGGGATCGCCGCGAGCAAGTCGATGACGTACCCGATCGGCCTGCTCAGCTTCGCCGGGGCGAAGTGGGAGATGTAGAGGGCCACCCCGATGGCCACCGGCGTGGCCAGCACCAGGGCGATGCCGGCAGCGATCAGCGTGCCGACCACCA
>DXGD01000354.1 GCA_019114115.1 Candidatus Nesterenkonia stercoripullorum | reverse complement strand
ACCCTGGTCGTCTCCGCCCGCGGCTCGCTCAGCCTCGGCGGACTCACCTCGGCCATGGTGGGGCTGGGCACAGCCCTGTGCGGGCCTCTGATCGGCGCGGCCGCAGACCGCTTCGGACAGCGCACGGTCCTGCTGGCCGCCGCCAGCGTGAGCAGCCTGGCGCTGCTGGCGATGGCCTGGATCGCCTACAGCCCGCTTCCCCCGGCGGCGGTGCTGATCTCTGCCTTCTTCATCGGCGCGACCGGACCACAGGTTCCGCCGATGTCTCGCAGCAGGCTCGTCGGCGTCATCATGAACCGGCTGCCCGTGGCGCGGCAGCAGAAGAGCCTCAATTCGACAATGGCCTACGAATCTGCGGCAGACGAGGTGACGTTCGTCTTCGGGCCGCTCATCGTGGGCATTCTCGCAGCGACGATGGGCCCGGCTGCCCCGATCCTCGGCGCGGCCGTCCTGACGCTGATCTTCGTCACGTCCTTCGCGCTGCACCGCAGCGCACACGATGTCCGGCTGGCTGCCGGCACCCAGGAAACTCCTGACCCGGTCAGCAGCCTGTTCGACAGAAGCCTGCTGGTCCTCGTCCTCGGCGTGTTGGGCGTCGGCTTCCTCTTCGGCTCCACGCTGACATCTCTGACCTCCTTCATGGACGATATGGGCCAGCCCGAGAGGGCAGGGCTGGTGTACGGGGCCATGGGTGTGGGCTCAGCGATCTTCGCGCTCGGCGTCGTCCTGTTCCCGGAGCGGTTCAGCCTGCGCGCGCGCTGGGCCACCTTCGCCGCGCTCATCCTTGCTGGCGCTATCGCCTTGCACCTCGTGGAGGGCATGACAGGCGTCGTCGTGGTGCTGCTGATCATGGGAGTGGGCATCGGGCCCACTCTGGTCACGCTGTTCAGCCTGATGGCGCAGCGCAGCCCCCGCGGACGCTCCGCGACGGCGATGTCGATCGCCAGCACCTCCGTGGTCGTGGGACAGTCGGCGGCTTCCGCGGTGACCGGCAGCCTCGCCGAGAACTACGGGACGACGACGGCCACGCTCGCGCCGCTGGTCGCGGCGGTGACGATCGTGCTGGCCGCTCTCGGGAACTGGGCTATCGCTGGCACTCGACGCGCCGCGCAGGAACGGTAGTTGGCACTGGAGCGGCGGCGAGCGGCGCAGCGCTCAGCGGACGAACAGGAGCCTACGGGGTGTAGTAGATCGGCGCATTCGGACCCAGTTCGATATCGAGAGCCATCCACCCGAGCAGCATGGCGGTCCAGGTTCCCATGAACCATAGCGAGTAGGGAAGCATCACGGATATCAGTGACCCGATACCGATTTTCTTGTCGTACTTCTGGGCCACCGCGATGACCAAGGCGAAGTAGGTCATGAGCGGACTGAGGATATTCGTCGCGGAGTCGGAGACGCGGTATGCGGCCTGGGTGAACTCAGGCGAATAGCCCAGCTGCATCATGATCGGGACGACGACGGGTGCCATCATGGCCCACTTCGCCGAGGCCGAGCCCACGAAGAGGTTCACCAGGGCGACGAAGGCGATGAAGGCGAGCACCAAAGGCAGGCCCGTCAGATTCGAGGCGTCAAGGTACTCGGCACCTAAGACTGAGATGACCGTGCCCAAGTTGGACTCTTCGAAGTACGCGATGAACTGCCCGGCCGTGAAGGCCAGGACCAGGAACACCGCCATACCGGCCAGAGTCTTCGACAGCAGGTTCACCACATCGGTGTCGTTACGCACTACGCGCGTGACGATGCCATAGACCAGGCCCGGTACGAAGAAGGCGACGATGATCACGATGACCAGTGAGTCCATGAAAGGCGACTGGACGACACCTCCATCTTCGCCCCTCAACGGCGCGTTCTGCGGAACTATGAGCAACGCCATCAGAGCCAGCGTGATGACCAGCGAAATCCCGGCCCAGAGGAGGCCCTTCTTCTCAACAGAGGAGACTTTCAACGACGCTGAGTCGTCCGAGGTGAGGACACCCTCGCCTTTCCACTCACCCAACCGCGGCTCCACGACGAACTGGCTCACCAGCGTTCCCACGACGGTAAGGAGGACTGTGGAAACAATGATGAACCACCAGTTCATCGCCAGGTTCATCTGATCGGCGTACTCAGGGTCCAACGTGCCCGCGGCTTCGATGGTGAGCTCCCCGAGCAGCACGTCCGTCCCTGACAGAAGGAGATTCGCACTGTAACCGGCCGATACGCCGGCGAAAGCTGCCGCAATACCTGCCAGGGGATGCCGGCCCAAAGCCATGAACAGGATGGCCGCAAGCGGAGGCAGCACCACATAGCCGGCATCTGAGGCGACAGACGACATGATCGCCGCGAAGACGATGGCACCCGTGATCAGTGTCTTCGGAATCGACGTGATGAAGCTCTTCAGAGCGGTGCCGATGAGACCTGACTGTTCCGCCATGCCGATCCCGAGCATGGTGGCAAGCACGACTCCCAGCGGAGCGAAGCCGATGAAATTGTCCACTGCGGAGGTGAACATCGACTCCAGGCCGCTTTGGGACAGAAGATTGTTGACCTCGACGCGTTCGCCCGTTCCGGGCGCATCGACAGCGACATCGAGTCTGCTGAATACCCAGGAGAGAACGACCACGAAGAGGGCCAGAAGTGCGAACAGCGTCGCAGGATGCGGCAGCTTATTGCCGCCCTTCTCAACGATGTCGAGGAAACGTTGGAAGAAGCGGCGTTTGGGCTTTCTCCCTTCGCTCTCCGGCTCTGGCCGAGCGGAGTCGATCGAAGACGACGTCATGCGTCTCACATGGCCTTTCATAATACTGGGCAATTCGATACATCGTCCCTGAGCGAGTGCAAGGAGGTCAACCGTACACCTGACCAGAGCACGGACCGCCGGATCCATCAGGCCAATCCTGCTTGCCTTTGCGGCAGGTTTAACGGCGTGATCACGCCGCTCCAAGGTGACAGACTCTCGGCACTCAGAATTGCCGCGGCCCCTGGTGGTGGTACAGCAGCGCCTGTTCGCGGCGCTGCTCCGCAGCGGCTTGGCTGAGGCGCCTGGCCGCGACGGCCTCACTACGCTGCGCTCGCCGGGCCTCTGCACGAGCAGCTGAGTGTTCTGCATGACGGATCAGAGCGACACCGACCCGGCGGAGCAGCTTCTGGACAGCCGTCCGCCGGACGTCGCGGCGGGCCTGGCCGATCGTCAGACTAAGGGGTAAAGACATCACGTTTCCTATAAAAGCAAAATGGGCATGAGGAGATAAGGGAGATATTGCCGCACTTATCACGGCACAGAATCCACCAGAAATTGCGTAAGAATTCTCTGAAGTGGGCTCCGCAAACGCAGCAGATTACCTGCGAGAGAAGGACAGGGGCCTATCCCGCAGTCTGAGGGGAGGTCAGCTGTATACGCCAGGAGTCAGCGCAGCGAGGCGAATGAACCGTGTCTAGGAGCGTGTCTAGGAGACAGCGTCCGCAAATCGGCCTGGACGGAGGAAGCCACCATAGGCGTTGACTGCCCCCGCGCACGCGCAGCTTTGGCGCAGAGGATGCGGTGTTGATGCAGTGATCATGGTGCCTCTCCTTTCAACAGGCTCGATGTGTTCAGTGACATATTGAACGTACCATAGGCTCGCGCGTGATGGAACAAAAAATCTGGTAAAGCACAAAAATTCTTGGTTCGCAGCTCAGAGTTGAAGGGGAGATTCTGGAAGTCCCGTGGGGTTTAGGGCCGGCGGATCAGGTGCTGCCACCGGGCATCGCTGACTCCTGCGCAGTCCGTGTGGCGCTACGGCAACTCCTCGGCAGGCACGTGCTGCTCCGGCGCGTTAGGGTGAGATGGTGAACGTCGACATCTCTCCGTACGCCCTTCAGCACACCGCGCCTGCGCTCGAGGACTATGTGCGCTTGCGTCGCGAGTCCGGCCTGTCACCGATATCCCCCGAACAAGCAGAACCCGCGCTGCGATCAAGCTGGGCTTGGCGCCATGCCCGCAGCAGCGCTGGTGAAACAGTCGGCATGGGCCGAGTCATCGGGGACGGCGGCTGGTATTTCCACCTCGCTGACATGGCCACTCTTCCCGAGCACCAGGGACGAGGACTGGGCAAGGCCATTCTTGACTCGCTCGTGGCCGAGATCCACAGCCGGGCGCCGGCCCACCCGTACATCACGCTGATCGGGGACCCGCCGGGACAGCACCTCTACCGCAGTCGTGGTTTCGAGGACGTCGCGCCCTCCCTGGGGATGGTCCTCCGAGACACAGGTACAGTCGAGACGTGAGCACAGCCAGCAGCGCCGCCGAAACCCTGCCGACCGAACTTCACGATGCGCTGCACGGAGCGTACCGGGACTACGCCGAGGCTGCGACCTCGCGCTATTCTTCCGGACGAACAGAAGCCGGGGCCCGCCTGGCTGACCTGGCAGCCCATGCCCGCGGGTCCGGCTGGCCTTTCGCTGTGCTCGCCGCGGCCTGCGGAGTCTCCGGGGAGCGGCTGCGGCAGATCACCCAGCAATACGGCACCGGCGCCCCGCCCTCCCCTGCTGTGCCGGTTCCCCACTACGTCCGCCCGGGCCGCTCACCGCGCCCGGCTCCGAAGACCCGGCCTCACCTCAGCGAGGAGCAGGCTCGCCTGCTGCGTGAGCTGGCGCCGCTAGCAGCTGAGAACACCGGCTCTCACGCGCCGGACTCCCCTGCGCGACGGGCCAGCGACGAACTGACCGCACTGATCCGGAGCCACCATGAACGCGGCGTCATCTGGCAGGAGCTCTCGGATGCGACACGGCCCTGGACCCGGTGGCCGATCCCGGCAGAAGACCTGGAAAAGCTCCGCGCCCTGGAGTCCGATGGCGCAGAAACGTCCATGCCCCCTGCGCTGCGGGTCAGCGGACTGCGTCAGCGCGTGAGCCGCGCGGCGCGCTGAGCCACCGAGCACCAGAGCACAGGCACGGCACAGCGAATCGCGCGCCACGCGCCCCGCATACGACGACGGCGGCCGTCCTCCCACCGCGTATACGGGAAGGAGGACGGCCGCCGTCGTGATGTGGCAGCTCTTCAGGCGGTAAGACTACTCAGCCGCAGTCTCAACCTGGTTGACTGCCTGCTTCTCGTCACCCGAGTCGTCATCCTCAACGACGGGGGCGAGGCTCAGCTTGCCGCGATCGTCGACCTTGGTGATCTCGACCTGGACCTTCTGGCCTACGCCGACGACGTCCTCGACGTCGTCCACGCGCTTGCCATCGTTGAGCTTACGCAGCTCGGAGATGTGCAGCAGGCCGTCCTTGCCCGGGGTCAAGGAGATGAACGCACCGAACGTGGTCAGCTTGACCACTGTGCCGAGGTAGCGCTCGCCCACTTCGGGGACCGAGGGGTTCGCGATGGCGTTGATCGCCGAGCGGGCGGCCTCAGCGGCCTCACCGTTCGTCGCGCCGATCAGCACGGTGCCGTCGTCCTCGATGGAGATGTCCGTGCCGGTGTCCTCCTGGATCTGGTTGATCATCTTGCCCTTCGGGCCGATGACCTCACCGATCTTGTCCACGGGGACGGAGACGGAGATGATCCGCGGAGCGAACTGGCTCATCTCATCGGGGGTGCCGATGGCGGCGTTCAGCACACCGAGGATGTGCAGCCGTGCTTCACGGGCCTGCTTCAGCGCTGCGGAGAGCACTGAGGCGGGGATGCCGTCGAGCTTGGTGTCGAGCTGGATCGCGGTGACGAACTCCTCCGTGCCGGCGACCTTGAAGTCCATATCGCCGAAGGCGTCTTCGGCGCCGAGGATATCGGTCAGCGCCGCGTACCGGGTCTCGCCGTCGACCTGGTCGGAGACCAGGCCCATCGCGATGCCGGCCACCGGCGCGCGCAGCGGCACACCAGCGTTGAGCAGCGACAGCGTCGACGCGCAGACAGAGCCCATCGAGGTGGAGCCGTTGGAGCCCAGCGCCTCGGAGACCTGGCGGATCGCGTAGGGGAACTCCTCGCGGGAGGGCAGCACGGGGACCATGGCACGCTCGGCCAGCGCACCGTGGCCGATCTCGCGGCGCTTCGGCGAACCGACGCGGCCGGTCTCACCGGTGGAGTACGGCGGGAAGTTGTAGTTGTGCATGTAGCGCTTCTTGGTGACGGGCGACAGCGTGTCGAGCTGCTGCTCCATCTTGAGCATGTTGAGCGTCGTGACGCCCAGGATCTGTGTCTCGCCGCGCTCGAAGAGGGCGGAGCCGTGGACGCGCGGGAGCACGCCGGTCTCCGTGGTGAG
>DXGD01000353.1 GCA_019114115.1 Candidatus Nesterenkonia stercoripullorum | reverse complement strand
GCCCTGACCCGCTGGGCGTGAGCTGCTGGGCATGGGCCGCTGGCATGGGCTGCGGGGCATGGGCTGCTGGGCATCGGCTGCTGGGCATGGGGCAGGCGATCAGCGCTTCCAGGTCGCCTGAACGCCCTGCCGTGGAGCCGCCAGCGTCCCATGCAAGAACGCCATGCCACATAGGACCCCGCCATAGGCGGTCGCCGGCGCTTTGCGTCGTTTCATGACACGCCACGTTGTCAAGACGTCCCCGAACACCGTACGCTGAAACACGACGAACCATCCTGAGCGGCCGAGAGATCTGGCTCGATGACGCCGCAGCAACCGCCCCCTCACCACCGGGAAAACCTCCTGGGACGGTGACTGGGAAAGGTGCTACCGCCAGGACCGATGGGAGTTTACACGCATGACTGTGCCTGCTCACCGCACCCGGGATCGCCCTACCCTGGCCCGGGACGCCGATGTGCACGCCTGGGAGGATCCCCGCACCGAGCAGGAGCGGCTGGATTTCTGGGCCCGCGCCGCCGGCCTGCTGGACTGGGAGACCCCGTTCAGCACCACGCACAGCTGGACGCCGCCCTCAGCACGCCAGGAGCGCGGCCCGACGATCGAGTGGTTCACCGAGGGGACGCTCAACGCCTCCGTCAACTGCGTGGACCGGCATGTCGACGCCGGCGACGGCGACCGCGTAGCCCTGCACTTCGAGGGTGAGCCCGGCGATCGTCGCGACGTGACCTACGCACAGCTGCAGCGCGAAGTCAGCAAGGCAGCGAACGCGCTGACCGAGCTGGGCGTCGGCCGCGGCGACCGGGTCGTGATCTACCTTCCGGTCCTCGTCGAGACGGTGGTCATCACGCTGGCCTGCGCACGCATCGGCGCGGTGCACTCGCTCGTCTTCGGCGGCTTCTCCGCCGAGGCACTCCGCTTCCGCGTCGCCGACACCGATGCGAAACTCCTGGTCACCACGGATGGTCAGTTTCGCCGCGGCACAGCCGTCCCGGTCAAGGGCAACGCCGACGACGCCGTCGCCGGGCTCACCACGGCCGAAGGCGGCTCAGTGGAGCATGTTCTCGTCATCAACAGGACCGGCTCCGAGGTGGCATGGACCTCCGGACGTGACGTGTGGTGGCACGACGTCGTCGACACCGCTTCGGAGCATCACGAACCCGAGTCCTTCGCTGCGGAGAACGAGCTCTTCATCATGTACACCTCGGGCACCACCGGGAAGCCGAAGGGCCTGGTGCACACCACCGGCGGCTACCTCACCGCCGCCCTGTGGACATACCTGCGCCTCTTCGCGCACCCCGATCCGGCACAGCGGGATGCGGACGTCCACTGGTGCACCGCCGACCTGGCCTGGGTCACCGCGCATACCTACGAGATCTACGGGCCGCTGGCCGCCGGTGCCACCCAGGTCATCTTCGAGGGCACCCCGAACACGCCGCATCCTGGCCGGCACTTCGAGATCATCCAGCGGCACGGCGTCACCACCTACTACACCGCCCCGACGCTGGTGCGCTCGCTCATGGGCTGGTTCCCCGAGGGCGTCCCCGCCGAATACGACCTCTCCAGCATCAGGCTGCTCGGCACGGTCGGCGAGGCGGTCAACCCCGAAGCATGGTCCTGGCTGCGCGGTCAGCTGGGCCGTGACACCACCGATGAGCAGGGCCGCCCCGCCGCGCCCATGGTCGACACGTGGTGGCAGTCAGAGTCCGGGGCCACGGTCCTCTCCCCCCGGCCGGAGGACGCCGAGTTCAAACCAGGCTGCGCGAGCAGGGCGATGCCCGGCGTCGCCGTCGACATCGTCGACGATGCCGGCGATCCGGTCGCCCCCGGCGCGCAGGGCAATATCGTGCTGACCCGCACCGGGCCGGCCATGGCCCGCACCGTATGGGGCGACCCGCGGCGCTACTACACCTCGTACTGGAAGGACTACGTCGAGCACGGATGGTTCCTGGCCGGTGACGGCGCCCGCCGCGACGCCGACGGCGACATCTGGATCCTCGGCCGGATCGACGACGTCATCAACATCTCCGGGCACCGGCTCTCGACGATCGAGATCGAGTCCGCACTGGTCTCCCACCCCGACGTCGTCGAAGCCGGCGTGTGCCCTGTGCCTGACGACAAGACCGGCCACGCCGCCATCGCGTTCACGGTGCTCAGCGCCGAGGCGCGGAATCGCACGGAGACCTCGGAGGAGGCCGACCGTGAGCTGCGCAGAGCGCTGCGCGAGCGTGTGGCCACGGTGATCGGCCCGGTCGCCAAGCCCCGCACGGTCATCCCAGTCCCGGATGTGCCCAAGACGCGGTCGGGCAAGATCATGCGACGGCTGCTCACCCAGCTTCACGAGGGAACAGCCCTGGGTGACACCACCAGCCTGCAGAACGAGCCCTGCGTGCCGCTGATCGACACCATCTGCCGCGATCTCGGCACAGCCAGCACATCCGTCTCATCCCAGCCCAGCATCAAGGAGACTTCATGAGCGATCGTCAGTTCGGATTCCGCACGCGCGCCCTGCACGCCGGGGCCGTGCCGGATGCCGTCTACGGGACCCGCGCGGTCCCGATCCACCAGTCCACGTCCTTCGTGTTCAAAGACACCGACGACGCCGCGAACCTCTTCGCGCTGCAGAAGTACGGCAACATCTACTCCCGCATCGGCAACCCCACGGTCGCGGCGCTGGAAGAGCGCCTCGCCTCGCTGGAAGGCGGCATCGGCGCCGTGGCCACCGCCTCCGGCATGTCTGCGGAGTTCCTCGTCTTCGCCGCCCTGTGCGGCACCGGCGACCACATCGTGGCCAGCTCGAAACTCTACGGCGGCACGGTGACGCAGCTCGACGTGACACTGCGACGCTTCGGCATCGAGACCACGTTCGTCGACACCAATGACCCGGAGGACTTCCGCGCCGCGCTGCAGGAGAACACCAAAGTGGTGTACACCGAGACGGTCGCCAACCCGAGCTCGGATGTCGCGGACCTGCGCGGGCTGGCCGAGGTCGCCCACAGCCACGGGGTCCCTCTGGTGGTCGACTCCACGCTGACCACCCCCTATCTGCTGCGTCCCATCGAGCACGGCGCCGACATCGTCGTGCACTCGGTGACGAAGTTCCTCGGCGGCCACGGCACCACGCTGGGCGGGGTCATCGTCGAATCAGGTCGTTTCCCCTGGGACAACGGGAAGTTCCCCACGATGACCGAGCCGGTGCCCTCCTACGGCGATCTGTCCTGGTGGGGGAACTTCGGCGAGTACGGCTTCCTCACCAAGATCCGCGCTGAGCAGCTGCGTGACATCGGGCCCTCACTGACTCCGCAGGCCGCGTTCCAGCTCATTCAGGGCATCGAGACGCTGCCGCAGCGCATCAGCGAGCATGTGACCAATGCGCAGAAGGTCGCCGAATGGCTCGAAGCCGATGAGCGCGTCGAGTACGTGAACTACGCGGGCCTCCCCAGCCATCCAGACCACCAGCGCGCACAGGAGACCCTTCCGCTAGGAGTAGGATCGGTCTTCAGCTTCGGGGTCACCGGCGGGCGTGAGGCGGGGGCGCAGTTCATCGAATCGCTCCAGCTGGCCAGCCACCTGGCCAATGTGGGCGATGTGCGCACGCTGATCCTTCACCCCGGATCGACCACCCACCAGCAGCTTACCCAGGAGCAGCTGACGGCGGCCGGCATCCCCGAGGATCTGATCAGGATCTCCGTAGGCCTGGAAGATGTCGACGACATCATCTGGGACCTCGACCAGGCGCTGGAGAGCGCCGTGAAGGGAGCGAAGTGATGACCACCACTGCTGAAACACCGGCGGATCACCCGAACGGCCTGTGGGAGGCCCCCTCAGCGGCCCGACGTCTGCAGCTGCTGCGCAATGCGGAGTCCATCGCGATCGTCGGCGCCTCGGATAAGCCCTCGCGGGCGAGCTACTTCGTGGCGACGTACTTGCTGAGCTCCTCCACGCTGCGGGTGTACTTCATCAACCCCCGGCTCAAGGAGATCCTCGGGCATCCGGTCTACGCCTCGCTGAAGGACCTTCCGGAGGCCCCCGACATCGTCGATGTCTTCCGCAAGCCAGACGATATCCCAGCGATCGTGGACGAGGCTGCCGAGGCAGGCGCCAAGACCATCTGGATCCAGCTCGGGATTCACGCGCCAGTCGCCGCGCAGTACGCCCACGATCTCGGACTCAACGCAGTGGAGAACCGCTGTGTGAAGATCGAGCACGGCCGCTTCCACGGCGGCCTGCATCTGGGCGGCTTCGATACCGGGGTCATCTCCGCCAAACGCCAGATACTCGATGCCTAGGAAGTGAGCTATGAGCACTATCTCGTCCTCAGCGCCATCACCTGCCGCCACAGCCCCGCGCTTCGACCAGGCACAGCTGCGGGCGGCGTTCGCCCAGTTCCCCCAGGGAGTCGTCGCCGTAGCTGCCGAAATCGGCGGCAAGCCCGAGGGCATTGTGGCGTCGACCTTCACCGTCGGGGTCTCGCTGGACCCGCCGCTGGTCACCTTCGCTGTGCAGCATTCGTCCTCGACCTGGCCGAAGCTGCGCGAGTCCGCCTCCCGGATGGGCATCTCGGTGATCGGCCGCGAACAGTTCGGCCTGTGCCGGCAGATCGCCTCCAAAGACCGTGAGAACCGCTTCGCCGGGGTCCCCCACACCGTCCACGACGACGGCGCACTGACCATCGATGGCGCGCCGATGTGGCTGAACACCCGGATCTACGACCAGATCACCGCCGGCGACCACGACATCGTCGTCCTGGAGGTCCTGGATCTCGACGTCGTCCCCGGCGAGGAGGGACTGGTCTTCCACGAGAGCGAGTTCAAGGAGCTCTCGCCCGTCGTCGTCCCGGTCTGAAACGCTCTCACTGCCACCCCACATCCACGGAGTCACCTATGCCCGCTGCTGCGAAACCCCTTGTCCTCTCGGCTTTTCTGATGAACACGACGAGCCACATCATCGGGGGCGCGTGGCGCCGGAACGGCGCGCAGCAGCACCGGTTCAATGAGCTGGACCATTGGGTCTCACTGGTACGGAAGCTCGAGGATGCGGGTTTCGACATGGCCTTCTTCGCCGACGTCGTCGGTCTCTACGGGGATCACGAGGGCGGATGGGCCTCGCATGTGCGCCGCGGGCTTCAGGTGCCCGCGAACGACCCGCTCGTCCTGCTCTCCGCCCTGGCGGCGACGACGGACCGGATCGGCCTGGCGCTGACCTCCTCGGTCATCCAGGCCCACCCCTTCAATTTCGCGCGGCAGCTCTCCACCCTCGACCACCTCTCCGGCGGCCGGGTCGGCTGGAACGTGGTGACCTCCGCGCTGGAGAACTCCCATCGCAACTTCGACGGCGCAGGCCTGGCAGCCCACGGGGACCGGTACGACTGGGCCGAGGAGTACCTCGACGTGTGCTACAAGCTCTGGGAGGGCTCCTGGGACGACGACGCGCTGACCCAGGACAAGACCCTCGAGCACGACCGCGGTGTGGGCCTGCACGCCGACCCCGCCAAAGTCGCCAAGATCAACCACGTCAGCGAGCGCTACAGCGTGGAAGGTCCGCATCTGAGCTCGCCGTCGCCGCAGCGCACCCCGTTCCTGGTGCAGGCAGGGTCCTCGCCACGCGGACGCGATGTCGCTGCCAGGAACGCCGAGGCCACCTTCTCCATGGCACCGCGCCGCGACATCGCCGCCTCACATGCCGCCGACGTCCGTGCTCGGGCGCAGGCCTTCGGGCGCGCGCCGGAGGACGTCCTCTTCATCCAGGGCCTGTCCTTCGTGGTGGGTTCCACGGAGGCTGAGGCTCGGGAGAAGGCAGCCGACCTCGACGCCTCGATCGACGATCATGCGCTCATCGCCCACACAGCCGGCAGCCTCGGCGTCGACGTCGGGCACCTTCCGCTGGACGCGCCGCTGGACGACCTTGAGACCGAGGGGTCGCGCGGGCACCTGGAGGAGATCCGGCGCATGGCCCCGAACGGGCAGATCACGCTGCGCGAGCTCGCCCACTTCCGGGCGCAGTCCACGCGCGTCGTAGGGACCCCGGAGCAGATCGCCGATGAGCTCGCGGCATGGCAGGCCGACGGGATCGACGGCATCAACGTGATCAATTCCGAGATCCCCGGAAGCTACACCGAATTCATCGAGCACGTGCTTCCGGAGCTGCGCAGCCGCGGCCTGGCGCGCGACCCGCAGGAGCAGGCCGCCGGTTCTACGCTGCGCGGTCGGCTCACCGGCCAGGACAAGCTCCCGGACACTCATCCAGCAGCCAGCTACCGCGGAGCGTTCACCGATTTCAGCGCCGCCGCCACTGAAATCCCGCGTGAGGTACTGCGGCCGCAGAACTAAGGTGCGCCGGGCCGTGGGCTCCCGCCGGTGGTGAGCGGTGTCGCTCCCCCGGCCGAGCCCGCGGCCCGCACCTCACATCACAGGTCTGACGACTTCGCCCAGATATTGATCCCGGTCTCCCCGCGGGTGATCTCGTCGATCTGACGCAGCTCGGCCTCGCTGAATTCCGTGTGAGACACTGCGGCGAGGTTCTCATCGAGCTGCGCCGTAGAGGAAGCACCCAGCAGCACGGAGGTCGCCCCGCCCTCGCGCAGCAGCCAGGCGATCGCGAGCTGAGCCAGGCTCTGTCCGCGGCCCTGGGCGATATCGCGCAGCTTGCCCAGGCGCGTGAGGTTGTCCTCGCTGAGGTGGTGCTCCAGCAGGCTACTCCGGCCGCCGTGCGGACGTGCCTCGGGGTTGTCCAGGTACTTGTTCGTCAGCAGGCCCTGGGCCAGCGGGGTGAAGGCGATGGACCCCATGCCGAGGTCGTCCAGCGCGCCCAGCAGCCCGTCCTCGACCCACCGGTTGAGCATGGAGTATGCCGGCTGGTGGATAACCAGCGGGGTCTTCAGCTCCTGGGCGATCGCGGCCGCTTCGCGGGTGCGCTCTTCCGAGTAGGAGGAGATCCCCACGTACAGTGCCTTGCCCTGCCGCACGGCAGTGTCCAGAGCACCGATGGTCTCTTCCAGCGGCGTATCGGGGTCCACCCGGTGGGAGTAGAAGATGTCGACGTAGTCCGTACCCAGCCGCTGCAGCGACTCATCGAGGCTGGCCAGCAGGTACTTGCGGGACCCGAGATAGCCGTAGGGGCCGGTCCACTGATCCCAGCCGGCTTTCGAGGAGATGATCAGCTCATTGCGATACGGAGCGAGGTCCTTGGCCAGGATCCGCCCGAAGTTCTCCTCGGCGGCACCAGCGGGCGGGCCGTAGTTGTTCGCCAAGTCGAAATGCGTGATGCCCTGATCGAAGGCGTGCCTGATGATCTCGCGCTGCTGCTGGAAGGCCGTGGTGTCCCCGAAGTTCCACCACAGTCCCAGCGAGATCGGCGGAAGCAGCAGGCCGGTGCGGCCCACCCGGCGGTAGCCGTAGTGCGAATAGCGGTCCTCTGCGGCCCGGTAGGGGGCGTGCACTTCGCTGCCGTGCTGGGATGCGTCCACTGAAGACGTGGTCATAGGGTGTCGCCTTTCATCAGGTGTAGAGCGAGATCGGCTGGAACTCGCCGTTCAGGTAGTGGGCTCCGACCTCAAGCTTCTTGTAGTCGACCGGGTCGTGCAAGGAATGCGTGCGAATATTGCGCCAGAACAGGTCGAAGCCGTGCTTGGACGCCGTCGACGATGTCCCTGTCGCCTCGAAGATCCGGTGCGTCAGATCCGTGGCGAGCTCCGAGGACACCACTTTCAGCTCCGCGATCTCGACGGCGATCTCCCCGCGGAGCTGATCGGTGACGCCGTCGCCCAGGGCGATGACCTCGTCGAATCGCGTGCTCACCTGATCGGTCAGGGCAGAGACTGCCGAGACCTGTGCCTTGAACTCCCCGAAGAGACGCTGGACGAAGGGATCGTGCCGGTACTGCTCCGCCGGGGACAGGAACCAGGACCCAGGGCGGGCGTTGGTGAGCTCGCGTGCCCTGGCCAGCGCGCCCTCGGCGACTCCGAGGTAAAGAGCGCAGAAGGAGAGCTGGATACCGGGGGTGACCAGGGTGGAGAACGGCTCCGGCGTGAGCGGCCCCAGGACGTCCGCCGGCTCCACGGCCACCGAATGGTAGTGCACGCTGTTCGAGGAGGAGAGCCGCTGACCGAGGAAGTCCCAGTCATCCAGGAACTCCACGCCGTCCCGGCCATTCTCCAGCACGAGCGCGAGCACGTCGCCTTCCTGCGGGCCCGCACTGACCCGCGCATTCACCAGCAGCGCATCCCCCACCGCAGATCCGGTGGAGTAGCGCTTCCGGCCGGTGAGCACGAAGCCATCGCCCGACGGCTCGAGGGTGAGGTCCGGATCAGTCGGGTTGACCGAATCGCCCCAGATCCATCGCCCTTCGATACTGCGCCGATGCCAGTCCTCGCGGCTGCGCGGATCGGGAAAGGAGAAGACGATATTCGCGCTGTTGATGTAGTGATACGCCAGCAGCTGGGCG
>DXGD01000037.1 GCA_019114115.1 Candidatus Nesterenkonia stercoripullorum | reverse complement strand
CGGCGAGATCATCGGCTTCCACTGGACCAAAGTGCACGCCGCCGAGGAGCAGGAGGATGCCGGCGGGCGCGCCGAGGCGATCGGCGAAGTCTACGTCGTCGGCGTCGTGCCCACGGCACAGGGGCGCGGGCTGGGGCTGTCCCTGACGCTGGCCGGCATCGAGCACCTTCGCTCGAAGGGGCTGGGGGCGATCATGCTCTACGTCGACGCCGACAACACCGCCGCCGTCGAGCTGTACCGCAAGCTCGGCTTCACCCGGTGGGATGTCGATACGATGTACGCACCTATCGTCGAACCCGGCGCCGAACCCGCCTGAAGGCTGCGCAGTCGTGTCGACATCACCGAAAGTCCCAACGCTAATGACCCAGGTCCCCCGCCGACGGACTCATTCCCTCGCGGATCGTCCCGCAGAATCCGACGTCCTGGCAGCTGGCGCGCTGTGCTGGCGGGTCAACCGCGGCGTGCTGGAAGTGCTGCTGATCCACCGCCCGCGCTACGACGACTGGTCCTTCCCCAAAGGCAAGCTCGACGACGGCGAGACCCTCCCGGAATGCGCCGTCCGCGAAGTGGCCGAGGAGATCGGCATCAAAGTGCGCCTGGGCATGCCCCTGCCGATCACGCGATATGAGGTCACCAAGACGGTGAGGAAGAAGCTGGTGCTGCGTACCAAGGAGGTCTGGTACTGGGCGGCTGAGGTCCATGCCGGTTCCCACGCGCCGGCTCCTGACGGCAAAGAATGCGATGAGATCCGCTGGGTCCCCGCCGCCGAGGCCGGGCCCATGCTCACCAACCCCGGTGACCAGGAGCCGCTGGACGGTCTCATCGAGCTGCATGAGCAGCGGCGGCTGAGCACGGTCCCGTTCCTGGTGCTGCGGCATGCCAAAGCCAAGCCGCGCTCGTCGTGGTCGCGCGCGGAGTCCGAGCGGCCCCTGGCCGCCACTGGCAAGCGCCAGGCCAAGGCCGTCGAGCGGCTCATCGTCTCCTGGCGTCCCCGGCACCTGGAGTCCAGCCCGTGGAAGCGCTGCGTGGAGACGGTGGCGCCCTATGTGAAGCGTCATCAGCACAGGATCAAATACCGGAAGTCCCTGACCGAAACGCGCGCCAGGGAAGCGCCGCGAAAGCCGGGGAACCGGACGTTCAAATCCCTGGAGATGCTGCAGCCGTCACTGATCTGCACCCACAGGCCAGTACTGCCGCTGGTGCTGGAGCAGATCAGGGAGTGGATCGAGGACTCCTCGATCGGGGAGGCGGTCCCTGCCTCCGACCCCTATCTGAATCCCGGAGCGGTGCTCGTGGCGCATCAGGCCCTGGATCGCGGGGGCGAGATCATCGGAGTCGAGGTCTACGAGCCTTTCGACGACTGACGGCGCGCCACCTGCGGCGGTGACAAGCCCTGCCGGCGCCGGATAAGCTCAATGCCATGACCGAGAAGAACGTTCACCCGACTGCCTGGCTCACCGTAGACGAGGATCGACGTCGTGCGGAGCTGTGGGACACGCTCGACGGCGTGCAGACGTTCATCGGATTCATCGGGTACTCCCCCGAGACGATCGGCGGACGCGAGGTCATGCGCCTCCAGCACACGATCGTGCATCCCCAGTACGGCCGCCGAGGCTACGCGCGGTGCCTGGTCACGCTGCTGCTCGAGCGGCTGAAGGAACAGGGGCAGCTGTTCATCTCCGAATGCAGCTATGTCGACGCTTTTCTTCGCCGCTACCCGGAGTACCGCCAGCTGCAGTCGACGCTGGGGTGAGAGTGCCCCATGCCTCACCGGGACAGATCCGTGCGCTGAGACTGCCGGGTGCGCTCGAGGGGTGAGCTGGCCGAGTGAGCCTGCCGGATGAGCAAGCGGACCCACCCGCACAGGTAGACTGGCGCCGTGAGCTCTGCGATCGACACTCCGTATGAAGACCTGCTGGCTGATGTGCTGCGCACTGGGACATCGAAGTCTGACCGGACCGGAACGGGCACCACAAGCGTGTTCGGCCGTCAGATCCGATTCGACCTGAACAGCTCCTTCCCTCTGATCACCACGAAGCGCGTCCACTTCAGATCCGTGGCGCTCGAACTGCTGTGGTTCCTCCGCGGCGACTCCAATGCCACCTGGCTGCAGGAGCGCGGAGTCCGGATCTGGAACGAGTGGGCCGATGAGAAAGGCGATCTCGGGCCGGTCTACGGCGTGCAGTGGCGCAGCTGGCCCACCCCCGAGGGCGGCCACATCGATCAGATCTCCGAGCTGATGACCTCGCTGCGAGAGAACCCCGACTCGCGCCGGCATATCGTCTCGGCCTGGAACGTGGCCGAACTGTCGAATATGGCCCTGCCGCCGTGCCATCTGCTGTTCCAGTTCTATATCGCCGAGGGCAGGCTCTCCTGCCAGCTCTATCAGCGAAGCGCCGACATGTTCCTCGGCGTCCCGTTCAATATCGCCTCCTACTCCCTGCTCACCGCCATGATCGCTCAGCAGCTGGACCTGGAGCCGGGTGAGTTCATCTGGACCGGCGGGGACTGCCATATCTACGACAACCACCGCGAGCAGGTCCATGAGCAGCTCTCACGCACTGCCTACCCTGCTCCGCAGCTGCGGATAGGCCGCC
>DXGD01000036.1 GCA_019114115.1 Candidatus Nesterenkonia stercoripullorum | reverse complement strand
AGTTGCTAAAGGGGTCGCACCGGAGACTGTCGCTCTCTCCGGTGCGACCCCTGCGCTGTCGTAGATGGGACGATACATGCACTGGTTGCTCCGCCTGGCGTTGCTGCTCAACGTCGTGCTGACCGTATCGGTAGGCGGCATGTTCGCGATTGCCTCAGAGGAGTTGTTCCCCTCCGGCCCTGACGCTGAACTGACCATTTCCTCGGCGGAGAATGCCGACACGGCGGCGCTCGCGCGTCTGGCTGCCGAATATGATGTGTCGCTGGCCCAAGCGACATACGCGTCGAACGACGACGGCTCACACCGCATCGTCACGATTCTGACTCAGGGCGATGGCACCACAGGAGAGCCTCGGGCAGACCGCGCGTACCCGGACTATGGCTTTGACGCCGATACTCAGGTCCAAGTGGCCGAGGACTACGACTTCTCGCCTTTGGGCCGTTGGATAGCTTACGGAGAACACCAGAACATCGGGCAGTTCGTTGCGGAGCTGCCCGACTCAGGCTTCACTCTCTTCTCCAGTGACCCAGTCAATGCCCGTCGACTCATGGGCAACTATTTCGCCGATCCTGTATGGACGCTGCAGGGAGCAGGAGTCGCGATCACCTTCGTTGCAGCTCTGATCTCTGCTCAGGCATCAACACGAATCCGTGCGGTGGGTGCCATGCACGGACGGCCGACGAGCCATATGGTGGCGCGCGAAGTCGGACGATGCATGGGATACACGGTCGTACTAGGAAGCATGGGATGGCTCGCCTGGGCCACCATCGGTCTCGCAGGCTGGCACGGGGGCCAGACCTTCGGCTTCGCGGGTTCTGTATTCACCACGATCTTGGTATGCGCCGTTCTGTCGTCGGTGATGGTGAGTACGTTCGCTATCGTCGTCACGGCAGTTGCGGTGCCGCGTCTGCTCGACCAGCTCAGCGGAAAAAGACCACTTCGCTTGACGTACTGCGCTGCCGCCGTGACTTTGCTCGTGACGCTCTCCGGAGCTTTCGTGAGCCTTGGTTACGCTCAGTCCGCGGCGACGCAGGTTTCCGACTTGCGCGCCCATGCTGCGCGGCTGCTCTCATCGCCTGAGGGATTCACCATCAGGCTATGGGGCAGCGACGAAAAGGCCGTGCACGACGTCCTTCCCGAGTGGAGACGTTTCATAGACGACAGCGACCGTCAGGGAAGGCTGAGGGTGACTAACTACGAGCCGGTCTGCGACGTCCTGGAGACGGCTCAGCCTTGCGTCTTCGTCAACGAGGCCGCGGCACGCGATATGGGAATTGACGATGCGCAGAATGGGCGCATTCGTCTCATACTCCCGCATGCCGAAGAGACCAACAGGGAAGAGACCAAAAGTGAAAAGACCCACGAGGTGCAGTTGCGAGAGTCCCTCTATGAGCACTTGCAGTTCGAGCATGAGCTCGATGCTCAGGACGGTATGACGACGCCTGCATATGGCCTGGAGGATATCGAGGTCACGACCGATCATGACGGATACTCGGCCGACATCGATAGGAGCCTGGATTCCCTGCCAATTCAGGGGAGGGCCAACGACCCGATTATCGTCACAGTTCCAGTTGACGCCATCTCCGCTAACACTCACTATTCGTGGACCAGCTCGGGTTCTGAACTCTTCGTCTTCCCTAGCGCTGGTGCTCTGACCGCATCTCTTGGCGAGCATGAGGCGGATGCTCTGGTTGGCTGGGTGGAGCGGCCACGGGACTATGCCGAGACACAGGCCATTGTCGCCATGAGGGAACTCACGCAATTCGCGATCGTATCGGTGGCGACGATCGGCGGTGTCTTCATCCTTGGAATAGTCCTGGCCATCGTCTATAGCGAGCAGCGCCGTCGTCCTCTCTTTGTTCAGCATCTTCATGGAGCGCGAATCCCGGACCGCTACGGGCCGTACTTCGGGGCCATATCCGGTATCGGTCTCTTGGGTCTCGTGTTGAACCCCGGTGTCGACGCGGCTGGATGGAGCATGCGACTGGGCGCCTTGGCTCTCCTGATGGTGGCCGGGGCCATCACCGTGTACGTGCGCGACAGGACGCTCCGGACCGATTCCATCAAGCACCCGTGACCTATGAATCCTTTGGGAAGGAGATCCCCATGCGAACTACAACTCGCGACTCGTCCGTGCTCGTCGGGCGGGGGCTGACGAAGCATATTGATGGGCGAACTCTTTGGAGAGACCTTGATGTCGATCTCGAGCCACGAACGATTACTGCACTGACGGGCGTTAGCGGATCGGGGAAGACCACCTTGCTCAATGTCCTCGGGCTTCTAGATGCTCCCAGCTCGGGCGAGCTGCGCCTTGGCGAGCGAAGACTGAGCGGAATCTCGGGAAAAGACACTCGGCGGCTCTATAGAGAGCACTTCGCCTTTCTTTTCCAGAACTACGCGTTGGTCGAGCAGTGGACGGTCAGGGCGAATCTGGAACTTGCGTTGCGGTCAATCGGTGTCGGGAAGCGAGCGAGGGCGTCACGTATACGTGACGCTCTCGAGTCCGTGGGCCTCGGGGAGCGCGAGAAGTCTCGGGTCTACACGCTGAGCGGCGGTGAGCAGCAGCGCGTGGCCATCGCCCGCGTCATCGCTCACCGTCCTACTATCGTGCTTGCAGATGAGCCGACTGCCGCGCTCGATGCTGACAATGCTCACACGGTGAAGGAGCATCTCCGGAGAATCGCCGACGACAACGCCGTCGTCGTTCTGACCACCCATGATACGGATATGGAACACTTCGCGGACCACATTCTTCGCCTGTGACGAATGTGGTGTGCGTTGACGACTATCTGGTGGGCCCTACCGGGATCGAACCGATGACACCTGCGGTGTAAACACAGTGCTCTACCAGCTGAGCTAAAGGCCCTTTATCGCTGGGCCTATCCGGCCGTAGCGACTCTCCACCTTACCAAACCTTCACGGCGGCTACGACATTCATCGGGCAGGCTGAGGCTCGACTGAAACTGGCCCGATGCAGCTGGCCCGACTGAAGCTGGCCCGACCGAAACTGGCCCGTCATCGTCAGCGGGCTTATCTAGGGCATAATCTCCTCTGGACATCATACGTACCCGACTGGCGCCGCTGTTCGGGGGAGCCGCAAAGGGGAATACCATGTCGCACCATACGACGGTGGATTCTGGCGAGGAACGCCATTTCAAGCGCAGCGTGAGCAATCTGGGAGTCTTCTGCCTCGGCTTCGGGTCGATGATCGGATTCGGC
>DXGD01000352.1 GCA_019114115.1 Candidatus Nesterenkonia stercoripullorum | reverse complement strand
CGATGATCGTCACCCTGTACATTCCCGGGCTTCATGAAGCAGGCCTGAGGAATACCGAAGCCTTCCTGGGCTCGCCGGGCTCCTCATTCGTCGTCGACGCCTACGCCAGTGGCAGCATCCTCGCGGCAACGGGGGTGACGCTCCTGGGTAACCTCATGTTCGCCGCACTGGGGACGACGACGCTGCCCTCGCTCATCATTCCCTTCTTCGGCGTCGTCGCGACGATCGGGCGGGCCGTTTTCATCGGGATGCCATTCGCTCCGACATCATTCGAAGAGCTGATCGCGGTCATCATCGCCTCGCCAGTGCTTCTGATCGAGTTCCAGGCCTATGTCTTGGCGATGCTGGGCTCGATCATCCTTTGGCGTTCAACCTTTGGCTACCGGCGTCGCAATCTAGCATCGGCTTGGGATGGGTATCTCGCGGGAGTCAAAGACAATGTTCGGCTCTACCCGGTGATCATTGCGGTGCTGCTCGGCATCGCACTCGTCGAAGCAGGAACAGCCCTCATCCTGCACTGAACCCTGTGAACTGTCTGCCGGCATAGTGCGGGCGAGGTCGGCTTCGCGGGCGTCGAGCTGGAGGGGAAGCGTCAACTGAAGCTCTTGCCCTCGATCCAGTAGAACTGCGTGAAATGGCGTGATCTCTCCAGGCCGAGGACGTTCCGAAGGACGTTCCGTACCATCTTGACGAGAGTTTTCTCTCCGGCTCCCCACACATAGAGGTCGGGGGTGTAGGTGACAGTGGCGGACAACCACGCGGCCAGAGCGGATCCACGACCTCCCGGTTCAGGAGGGATCCACGTCCAGGACGTGCTGGCGGTTTCCGCCCGGGGGAGGTGCTCATGGTCTGAGTGGTCGTCTTCGATGCCTATGGTGATCCGGGCCCCCGGCGGGTGTCCTCATCCTGACTCTGGGCACGGGGCTCTCCGGGATCCTTCGTGGTTCGGAAGGCCGCCGTCTTCGTGGAGTGTGCAGCGGGGATGTCGTCCGTTGCGTGAAGGAGGTGCAGGATGACGCGGGCCCCGCACCACGGTAAGGTGCGGGGCCCGCGTCTGGGGAGTGCGGCTGATCAGAACAAGCAGATCAGACTGCGCTGATCAGCGAGTTCGATCACACGCTGTAGTACAGCTCGAACTCATAGGGGTTCGGGCGCAGCATCAGCGGCTCGATCTCCTCTTCGCGCTTGTACGCGATCCAGGTCTTGACGAGGTCCTCGGTGAAGACATCGCCTTCGAGCAGGAACTCGTAGTCCTCCTCGAGCGCGTCCAGGGCCTCCTCCAGCGAACCGGGTGCCTTCTGGATGTCCTTGGCCTCTTCAGCGGGCAGCTCGTAGAGGTCCTTATCGATCGGCTCAGCCGGCTCGATCCGGTTGCGGATCCCGTCGAGTCCTGCCATGAGCTGAGCGGCGAAGGCCAGGTATGGGTTCGAGGACGGGTCGGGCGCGCGGAACTCCAGGCGCTTGGCCTTGGGGTTGGAGCCGGTGATGGGAATGCGGATTGCCGCAGAGCGGTTGCCCTGTGAGTAGACCATGTTGATGGGGGCTTCGTAGCCCTTGACCAGGCGGCGGTAGGAGTTCACCGTCGGGTTGGTGAAGGCCAGCACGGCGGAGGCGTGCTTGAGCAGCCCGCCGATGTACCAGCGGGCTGTGTCAGAAAGGTTGGCGTACCCCTTCTCGTCGAAGAACAGCGGCTCACCGTCGGACCACAGGGACTGGTGGCAGTGCATGCCCGAGCCGTTCTCACCGAAGATCGGCTTGGGCATGAACGTGGCGCTCTTGCCGTACTGCTGCGAGGTGTTCTTGACGACGTACTTGAACTTCATGAGGTCGTCAGCAGCATGGACCAGAGTGTTGAACGTGTAGTTGATCTCCTGCTGCCCTGCTCCGCCGACTTCGTGGTGGGAGCGCTCGACGGCGAGGCCCACAGCATCAAGTGCGACGCAGATGGCGTCGCGCAGGTCAGCTGTCTTGTCCTGGGGGGTGACCGGGAAATAGCCGCCCTTGTGGGCGAGGGAGTGGCCCAGGTTGCCGCCGGGCTGCTCCTGGTTGGAGTTCCAGTTGGCCTCTTCGGCGCCGACCGCGTAGAACGAGGACTGGGGGCTGGACTCCCAGCGGACATCGTCGAAGGTGAAGAACTCCGCTTCGGGTGCGAAGAACGCGGTGTCTGCGATGCCGGAAGCAGCCAGGTACTCCTCAGCCTTCTGCGCCACGCCGCGCGGATCGCGGCGGTAGGGGTCACCGGTACGGGGGTTGACGATGGAGAAGTTCATCGCCAGGGTCTTCTCGGCACGGTACTCGTCGATGAACGCGGTGGCGACGTCGGGAATCAGCTGCATATCTGATTCCTCGATGCCCTGGAAGCCCCGGATGGAGGAGCCGTCGAACAGCTGGCCGTTCTCGAAGAAATCGAGGTCGACCGTCTTGGCCGGCACGTTGAAGTGGTGCTGGCTGCCGGGCAGGTCGACGAATCGGATGTCGACGAAGACGACGTCTTCGTTCTTGATGTACTCCAGGACTTCTTCGGGATTAGTGAACATGCGTTCTAGCTCCTGTGTGATCTGTGACAAGCTGGCCTCGACGCGGGTGGCGCACGAGGTCTCAGGCTCTAGCCTATCGATAAGTCGGTTTCCTCGCCGTGAAGCTATTGTTTCAAGCATGTTACAGACCAGCGAATCTGCGCCTGAGAAGCCGGAAAAAGACGTGGCGAAACTGCTCTCTGGGTGCGGGCGCACGTAGAGTGGTCACGCGGCCGGGCGTGTGTCTCACCGGTGTCGGCGATGCGGGGGAGCAGATGCAGGAAAGCAGAGGTTGCGGCGGAGTGCAAGGCAGTAAGGATGCTGACTACGGCTGGTCAGGAAAGGGGCTGGGCCTGCCGGAAAGCGGGCCTGGGAGCCTGGCTCCCTGGGGTCGTCGGCTGCTCGCCCTGTTCATCGACTGGGGTATCGCCCTGCTGATCTCTGCGACATGGTTCGAGGGCAACGCCATGGTGACTCTGGCGGTATTCGCCGGTATGCGCATCCTGCTGGTCGGGCTCCTGGGAGTCAGTATCGGCAAGCGGCTAGTGCGGATTCAGGTCGTGCGCGGCATGCGTGCCCCGGGGCCGCTGTGGGCTGCAGTCAACACGCTGCTTCTGCTGGTGGTCATCCCTCCGCTGGTGCTCGACGCCGACGGTCGCGGAATCCATGATCGTGTCGCCGGAACGGTGCAAATGAGGATGTGAAGACCATGAACCCTGAACCACACACTGTGCTCACTGAGCCGCGCTCCACCGCCTGGAAGCCTCGACGCTTTCTCGGTGGGGCTTTCCTGTCAGCGGCACTCGTGCTGGTAGCGGGATGCGCCGGCGACGACTCCTCCGACGGTCAAGACGCAGATGCTGGAACGCCGGATGCCGAGACGGCTGAAGATTCTTCAGCGGAGGGTTCTTCTGCGGAGGACTCGTCGGCGGATGAGGAGTCCTCGGCTGATGATTCTGCCGATGAATCGCCCGGTGATTCCGAATCAGAGGAGGGGGATGATTCGGAGTCAGAAGGGCCGGCGTCGAACGTCGGCGGCATGGAGATGATCGATACCATCACCACGCCGACCATCTCCCCGAAGTCCGTTGTGGCCAGTGGTGACGGTCTCGTCATCGCGAACAACATGATGTATCAGCACACCGCCACGATCTACGACGCTGAATCTCGCGAGATGCTCCAAGATCTCTCCGACACCCTGTCGTTCGAGGATTTCGGTCTCGAGGGCTACCCGGATGAGGTGCAAGGATCGCCGGTGGAAGCGGTCTGGAGCGAGGACGGCCAGTACGCCTACGTCTCCCAGTACATGCTCTACGGCGTCGGTGCCACCGCGGACGACGAGTGCTCCAACGGCGACGACATCGCGCCCTCGGTCATCTACCGCTACAACGCGGAGGAAGAGGACTGGGACGACGTCATCGAGGTCGGGCGGGTGCCGAAGTTCGTCGAGATCACCCCAGACGGGGAGACGCTGCTGGTCTCCAACTGGTGCGACAGCTCCCTTTCCGTGGTCGACCTTGACTCCGGCGAGGAGACCGAGACCGTGCCACTGAACACTGCACCGCGCGGGATTGCCGTCCTGCCGGACAATTCCACGGCGTACGTGACGGCCATGCACGCCAATGAGCTGTACAAAGTCGACTTGGACAGCGGCGAGAGCGAGCTGATCTACGATGACGCGCTCATGCCGCGCCACCTCGTGCTCTCCCCGGACGGAGAAGAGCTCTACGTGACCTTCGCGAACTCGAACAAGCTCATGGCCTTCGACACCTCCACCGATGAGGTGATCCGTGAGACCGACACCGGGGAGGATCCACGCAGCATGGAGATCTCCCCCGACGGCACCGCGCTCTATGTGGTGAACTACGGCGAGGCCACGGCGTCGAAGTTCGACGCAGAGACCTTCGAGGAGCTCGACCGTCAGTCCACGGGCGAACTGCCCATCGGCGTCACCTATGAGTCCGTGACGGACACCGTCTGGGTGGCCAACTACAGCGGGACGATCAACATCTTCGAAGACACCGACGAGGGCGAGAGCGAGAGCGAGGCCGAGGACGAGGCCGAAGCCTCCGGTGACGAAGCCTCCGGTGACGACGGCTCCAATGACGACGGCTCCAGCGATGGCGGCTCCAGCGGTGACGGGGACAGCTCGAACAGCTGATCGGCACCCGCGCGCCGACACGTGACACGTTCAGGCGCTGACCTCCAGCACCTCGTCCCATGCCGTGGTGAAGCGCGGGCTCATCATGTCCCGGCGCATCTCCCAGGCTGAGCGGGTCTTCATGCCCGATCGGCCCAGGCCGATGGCATTGGCGCCGGCCTTCGAGCGGATCTCCTCCAGCAGCGGGCCCAGCGAGTCCTCCTGAGCAGGTTCGGCGAACAGATCGAACGCCAGCTGCTCACCCGCGCGGGAGAGCTCGGTGAGCACCAGGCCGGCTTTGGCGTACCGGGTGCCCTCGATCATCAGCGGCAGCAGCGCCTTCGCCGCCCGGGTCAGTGCCAGTGGGTCTGAGGTGGGGGAGCGCAGCGGCACAGTAGTAGAGGGTGCATGCTGCGCCCAGGGGGAATGCGCTGCCGTCCTGGCGTAGACGGTGAGCGTCTTGGCTTGGGAAGAGCGCTGCCGCAGCCGGGACGCGGCGCGCTGGGCATAGTTGCTGATGACCTCCTCCATCTCCTTGGCCGTGGTCACCGGACGGGCGAAGGAGCGGCTGAAGATCAGCTGATCCTGCAGATCGCGGGACTCCTCCAAGTCGATGCAGGGCTCGCCGCGCAGCTCCAGGACCGTGCGCATGAGCGTGACGCTGAAGCGACGGCGTATCACCACCGGATCCGCATGGCGCAGATCAGCGACTGTGCCGATCCCCGCGGCCTGCAGCTTCTCGGCCATCCTCCGGCCCACGCCCCACACCTTCTGCACCGGAAGCCGGGAGAGAAGAGTGTCCCGGGCGGACTCCGGCACGGTGTCCCAGATGCATACGCCGTGGAGGTGATCGAAGCTCTTGGCCAGTCCGTTGGCGAGTTTGGCCAGGGTCTTCGTCGGCCCCATCCCCACGCAGACAGGCAGGTCGAGCTTCCGGCGGATATCGGCGCGAAGATCGCGGGCGAAGGGCAGCACCGTGCTCAGCGGGCCCCGATATCCGGCGAAGGCCTCGTCGATGCTGTAGATCTCCACCTGGGGCGAATGCTCCCCGATGACCTGCATGACCCGAGAGCTCATATCACCGTAGAGCTCATAGTTGCTGGAACGCGCGGTCAGGCCCAGCCGGGCGGCCCGCGGTGCGAGCTTGAACCATGGCTCGCCCATCTGCACCCCGGCGTCCTTGGCCTCTTTGCTCAGCGCGATGCAGCAGCCGTCGTTATTGGAGAGCACGACGACGGGCCGGCCGTTGAGCCAGGGCTCGAACACGCGCTGACAGCTGACGTAGAAGCTGTTGACGTCGATGAGAGCGAAAAGCTGATGCGAGGGAGCCCGCAGCACCGGCTCCCGGGCTGCCGTCTCAGGATCATCGCCGCCGGCCACCGGCCTCGGTGCCGAGTTCATGGCAGATGGTGCAGGCTCATGTACACCACGCCCCAGATGGTGAGCTCATCCAGACGGGGGATCTCGATATCCGGGTACTCGGAGTTCTCGGCGTGCAGCCACACCCGGCCCCGCTCGATCATCAGCCGCTTCAGCGTGAACTGGTCCTCTAGCACGGCGATCACGACGTCCCCGGACTGCGGCTCGCGGCCCTTCTCCACCAGGACGCGATCACCGTCGCTGATCCCGGCGCCCTCCATGGAGCTGCCGGTGACCCGGGCGATGAACGTCGAGGCAGGGTGCCGGACCAGGTTCTCATGGAGGTTGATCGTCTCGGTCACGTAGTCCAGCGCGGGCGAGGGGAACCCGGCCGGCATCGTCAGCGGAACGACGGCGATCTCTTCTGCGGAGGCCTCCTGAGAAGGAGCGAGCTCTGCGGGGGCCAGCTGATCGATGGACATGTCACCAGTATGATTCGAAGATATATTCGAGTGCAAGTCTCGATCCGCTCGCCTCGATCTGCGCGTCCCGATCTGCACGTGTCGATCCGCAGGCCTGGATCTGCTCGTCTCGGGCGCCCGACGCCTCAGGACGCGAACTGGGTCGTATAGAGCGTGGCGTAGGCACCACCCCGGGCCAGCAGCTGCTCATGCGTGCCGCGTTCGATGATCTGCCCGTCCTCCACGACCAGAATCACGTCGGCCTTCTGCACAGTGGAGAGCCGGTGCGCGATGACCAGCACGGTGCGGCCGCGCATGGCCTCATCCAGGGCGTGCTGGATGGCCGCTTCGTTGGTGGAGTCGAGCGCGCTGGTCGCTTCGTCGAGGATCACGATCGGCGGGGCGGCCAGCAGCAGCCGCGCGATCGTCAGCCGCTGCCGTTCACCGCCGGAGAGCCGGTACCCGCGTTCGCCGATCACCGTGTCCAGGCCATCGGGGAGGCGGGCGAGCACGTCATCCAGGCGTGCCCGCGAGATCGCCGAAGCCAGCTCCGCCTCAGACGCGGAAGGCCGCGCGATCAGCAGGTTCTC
>DXGD01000351.1 GCA_019114115.1 Candidatus Nesterenkonia stercoripullorum | reverse complement strand
GCAGCAGGTAACAGGAGGACCCCGGTGGCGACACGATCCGAGTACGATGCACGGCACCTTTCCGTGCTCGAGGGACTGGAAGCAGTGCGCAAACGTCCCGGCATGTACATCGGTTCCACTGACTCGCGCGGTCTCATGCACTGCCTGTGGGAAATCATCGACAACTCCGTCGATGAGGCCCTCGCTGGCTACGCCTCCTCCATCTCCATCACCCTGTACGGCGACGATTCCGTCGAGGTGACAGATGACGGCCGCGGCATTCCCGTGGATGTCGAGCCGCGCACTGGCCTTTCAGGCCTGGAGGTCGTCTTCACCAAGCTGCACGCTGGCGGAAAGTTCGGCGGTGGCTCGTATAACGCGGTAGGAGGGCTCCACGGCGTCGGCGCCTCTGTCGTCAATGCGCTGTCCGCACGGCTGGACGCTCGGGTGACGCGCGGTGGAAAAGTCCACCAGATGTCCTTCCGTCGAGGCGAGCCAGGGGTCTTTGCCGGTACCCGCAGTACTCCCGAGGCAGACTTCACCCCCGCGGAAGAGGGCTCCCCAGTCCATGTAGCTGGCAAGGCGAAGCGGGGGAGCACCGGCACCAGCATCCGCTACTGGGCCGATCGGCATATCTTCACCCCAGATGCCCGATTCGACGATGAGGAGCTGGCCAACCGCGCGCGCCAGACGGCGTTCCTCGTCCCGGGGCTGCGCATCACCGTTCGTGACGAGCGTCAGGCTGAGCACACCGAGGACATCTTCCAGTTCGACGGCGGCATCAGCGAGTACGCCGACCACTTGGCTCCCGATACCAGTGTGACCGATACGTGGCGCATCCAGGGGCACGGACAGTTCACCGAGCGCGTTCCGGTCCTCGGTGCCGACGGGCGCAGCCAGATGCAGGACGTGGAGCGTGATTGCGAAGTCGATATCGCCCTGCGCTGGGGCATCGGCTACGACACGACGGTACGCAGCTTCGTCAATATCATCGCCACCCCGAAGGGCGGTACGCACCTCACGGGATTCGAACAGGCCCTCTTGAAAACCCTGCGGAAGCAGGTGGAGGCCAATGCCCGTCGTCTCAAAGCAGGCAGTGACAAGCTCGAGAAGGACGACGTCCTCGCCGGCCTGACCGCAGTGGTCACGGTCCGGATCGCCGAGCCGCAGTTCGAAGGTCAGACCAAGGAGATCCTGGGAACGCCGGCCGCCCGGCAGATCGTCTCCAAGATCGTGGACAAGGAGCTCACCTCCCAGCTGACCTCATCGAAGCGCAACGAGAAGCAGCAGGCCACGGCCCTGCTGGAAAAGCTCGTCGCCGAGATGAAATCCCGCATCAGCGCCCGCACCCATAAGGAGACGCAGCGCCGGAAGAATGCGCTCGAGAATTCCTCCATGCCCTCGAAGCTCGTGGAATGCCGTTCCAAGGAGGTGGAGAACTCCGAGTTGTTCATCGTCGAGGGGGATTCGGCCCTGGGAACGGCGAAGCTGGCCCGGTCCTCCGATTTCCAGGCGCTGCTGCCGATCCGCGGCAAGATCCTCAACGTCCAGAAGGCATCTGTGGCCGATATGCTCTCCAACACCGAGTGCGCGGCGCTGCTGCAGGTCATCGGTGCCGGTTCGGGTCGGACCTTCGACCTCGATGCGGCGCGGTACGGCAAGGTCGTGCTGATGACCGACGCCGACGTCGACGGCGCACATATCCGCACGCTCCTGCTGACGCTGTTCTTCCGGTACATGCGTCCGATGATCGAAGCCGGTCGGGTCTTCGCCGCAGTCCCCCCGCTGCACCGAGTGGAAGTGATCCAGCCTGGTCGCAGAGGACATGACGTGCGGTACACGTATTCCGAGGCGGAGCTCGTGCAGCTGCTGCGCAGCCTGGAGCAAGAGGGCCTGCGGTACAAGGAACCCATCCAGAGGTACAAGGGCCTCGGCGAGATGGACGCCGATCAGCTCTCCGAAACGACGATGGATCCTGCACTGAGGTCCCTGAGGCGCATTCGCGTCGAAGACGCGGAAGCTGCTGAGCGGGTGTTCGATCTGCTCATGGGCTCCGTCGTGGCCCCCCGCAAAGACTTCATCATCGAGGGATCCCGCGAACTGGACCGTGAGCGCATCGACGCCTAGTTTGACCTGCGATCTTCTACGGCGCGTAGAAATATTCCGGCAAGCGCGGTGATACCCGCTCGCCAAGGCGGTGCCCGGCGGTACACTGGACACGATAACCAGTGCACCTTGACTATTGTGAGCTGAGACGTGACCCACCAGATTTCGAGCACCTCCTCCCGCGCTGCAGCGGAGGGACCGCAGACCGCGGGACCTTCCGCCGGTGAGACCTCTCCGGACGCGGGTATCGGGTGGCGCCGCAAGGCCGCTGCCTATTGGTCACTGACCAAGCCTCGGGTCATTGAGCTTCTGCTGGTCACCACGCTGCCCACGATGATCTTCGCAGAACGCGGCTTCCCGGATATCGTGCTCGTCCTGGCCACGATGGTCGGTGGCGCGATGGCGGCCGGGTCTGCTGGGGCGTTCAACTGCTATATCGACCGTGACATGGACAAGCTCATGAATCGGACGAAGAAGCGGCCCCTGGTCACCGGTGAGGTGACCCCGAGGGAGGCCTTCGTCTTTGCCTCGGCGCTGGGGATCATGGCTCTGCTCGTCCTGTACTTCGGTGCGAACCCGCTGGCGGCAGCACTTGGTGCCGCGGCGATCTTCTTCTACGTCGTGGTCTACACCCTGGTGCTGAAACGGCGCACGGAGCAGAACATCATCTGGGGTGGGATCGCCGGCTGCTTCCCGGTGGTCATCGCCTGGGCGGCGGTGCGTGACACCGTCGAATGGCCGGCTATCGTGCTCTTCGTCATCATCTTCTTGTGGACCCCACCCCACTACTGGCCGCTGTCGATGAAGTACAGGACCGACTACCAGACGGCGTCAGTGCCGATGCTCGGTGCCGTCGCCACCGCTAAGACCGTGTCGGTCCAGGTGGTCCTCTACGCGTGGGCGACGATCGCCTGCTCGCTGCTGCTGATTCCGATGGGCTGGGCTGGAATCACCTACTCGGCATTCGCCCTGGTCGCAGGCGCCTGGTTCGTCTACGAATCTCACGTGCTCTACCGCCAGGCACAGGATGAGACGCTGACCGATAAGAAGGCCATGAAGGTCTTCCATCTCTCCATCATGTACCTCACGCTGCTGTTCATCGGGCTCGCGCTGGATCCGTTCATCGGCTCCCCGCTGATGGGCTGATCCAGCTGGTGCGACGTTGAGCGGTCATGCTTTCCTGAGCCCTGAGCCCTGAGCCCTGAGCCCCTGTGGCACTGAGCTCCTGTAGCACTGAGCCCGGTCGCCCAGCGAGCCGAACATCCCGGCAGCACTCGCCGGCCGCTACGGAGTCGCGACGTCGGACTCACAGTCCTGCCAGCCGGCCCCCGCGTCCTGCAGGTCCAGCTGCCCGGACGAGAGTGAGGCGACAAGGCTGCGCAGAAGATCGATGGACTCTTCACGATCCGGGACCCCGAGCATCAGCCGCGCGGACTCCCTGTGGGAGACATAGTCCGCCTCGAGTACGTCGGCGTTCTGCCTGCGCAGCTCGTTCTGCCACAGGCCCACCTCGGCGAAGGGGACGTCCACTGTGAACGCGCGTGTCCGTAGGCGCGTGATGATGGCTTCCTGGGAGGCAGCCTGTTCCAGGCCCTGTGTGACAGCTGCCGCATAGGCGCTCACCAGGCCGCCTGTCCCCAGCAGCGTGCCGCCGAACCACCGAGTCACCACTACCGCCACATCACTGAGGTCCGCGACGCCGGAGGGCATGTCCGCCCCTGCAAGTGCTGAGAGCATAGGCGCGCCTGCGGTGCCGGAGGGCTCGCCGTCGTCGCTGCTGCGGCTCAGGCGGCGGTCCGGCGCGATGAGCCACGCACTGCAGTGATGCCGGGCATCGTGGTACTGACGTCGCATCTGCGCTAGGAGCTCCTGGGCGGACTCCGGGTCCTCGACACGCCGGATCACGCTGCGGAACCGAGATCCGCGACGCTCGATCTCAGCGGTGACATCCGCGTCCCGGCACAGCACGCTGTACGCGGAGACTGGTGAGCCCTCAGCGCCTGGGTCGGGAGTGAACGATGCGTGAGCGGAGAAGTCCTGGGCCATTCTCCGCAGTCTAAGCCGCCGGTCGCCAGCGGGCCACATCCCCAAGCGCCCCTACTGACCTGGGGTCGCGAAGAGGGTACCGTGGACAGTGGAAGTGATGAACAGCACGTTGTGATGCCCCATGGCGATGTTGTGGCCCCGGCCCTCGTCGCATGAGCACGAC
>DXGD01000350.1 GCA_019114115.1 Candidatus Nesterenkonia stercoripullorum | reverse complement strand
GTGCGCCGGACGATGACGTCGATCTGATGCGTCACCCAGTGGTGGACGAAGGCGTCCAGGCTCAGAGTGCGCGGCACGCCGTCGACCAGCGCCAGCATATTCGCGGAGAAGTTCTCCTGCAGCTGAGTGTGCTTGTACAGGTTGTTCAGCACCACTTTGGCCACGGCGTCGCGCTTGAGCACGATGACCAGCCGCTGACCGGTGCGTCCGGAGGACTCGTCGCGCAGGTCTGCGATGCCGCCGACTTTGCCCTCGCGCACCAGCATCGCGATCTTCTTCGCCAGGCTGTCCGGATTCGCATGGTACGGAAGCTCGGTGACGACGAGGCAGGTGCGTCCCTGGATCTCCTCGACGTTGACCACCGCTCGCATCGTGATGGACCCGCGTCCGGTGCGGTAGGCCTCTTCGATGCCCCGGGTCCCCAGGATCTGCGCTCCGGTGGGAAAGTCGGGGCCCTTCACCCGCTGCAGCAGCGCCTCCAGCAGCTCTTCCCTGGTGGCCTGCGGGTTCTCCAGGTACCACTGCACACCGGAGGCGACTTCACGGAGGTTATGCGGCGGGATGTTCGTCGCCATGCCCACCGCGATACCGGATGAGCCGTTGACCAGCAGGTTCGGGAAGCGCGCCGGCAGTACGACGGGCTCCTGCTGCTTGCCGTCGTAGTTGTCCTGGAAATCGACGGTGTTCTCGTTGATATCCCGGACCATTTCCATGGCCAGCTGGGCCATCTTGGTCTCGGTATACCTGGGTGCCGCCGGACCGTCGTCGCCGGGGTTGCCGAAGTTACCCTGACCCAGCGCCAGCGGATAGCGCATGACCCAGTCCTGGATGAGCCGGGCGAGCGCATCGTAGATCGGCGAATCACCGTGCGGGTGGTAGTTGCCCATCACATCGCCGACGACGCGGGCGCATTTGTTGAACGAACGCTCCGGCCGGTAGCCGCCGTCGTACATCGCGTAGATCACCCGGCGGTGCACGGGCTTGAGCCCATCACGCACATCCGGCAGAGCGCGGCCGACGATGACGGCCATCGCGTAGTCCAGATACGAGCGCTTCATCTCGGTCTGGAGGTCCACTTGACGGACGCGATCGGTCATCACCTCACCGACCAGCGGGTGCTCGATATCGGCCTGCTGCGCGTCGTCCGGGTTCTCCGGGTTCACAGTGTTATCACTCACGTGTTCGTGTTCTCCCTTGTACGGATGTCATCCGTGCGTATGCATCGGGGAGCTCAGGCTGCGCCTGCCCCGAAAGGACAGGGCCGCGCAGGGCTCAGATGTCCAGGAATCGGACGTCCTTGGCGTTCTGCTGGATGAAACCTCGGCGGGACTCGACGTCCTCTCCCATCAGCACGGAGAAGATCTCATCGGCCGCCGCAGCGTCTTCCATCGACACTTGCAGCAGGGTGCGGTGCTCCGGGTCCATGGTGGTCTCCCACAGCTCCGAATAGTCCATCTCCCCGAGGCCCTTGTACCGCTGGATACCCAGGTCCTTGGGCAGCTTCCTGCCGGCTGCCCGGCCCTTCGCCAGAGCCTCGTCCCGCTCAGCGTCGGTGAAGACGTAATCGTGCGGGCCGTTCTGCCACTTGATCTTGTACAGCGGCGGCTGGGCCAGGTACACATGTCCGTGCTCGATGAGCGGGCGCATATAGCGGAAGAGCAGGGTCAGCATCAGCGTGGTGATGTGCTGGCCGTCGATGTCGGCGTCGGCCATGAGCACGATCTTGTGGTACCGCAGCTTCGTCGGGTCGAAGTCCTCGCCGATTCCCGTGCCGAAGGCGGTGATCATGGACTGGACTTCCTGGTTGGACAGGGCCTTGTCCAGCCGGGCGCGTTCCACGTTGAGGATCTTCCCGCGCAGCGGCAGGATCGCCTGCGTCTCCGGATCGCGTCCGCGCTTTGCCGAACCGCCCGCCGAGTCCCCCTCCACGAGGTAGACCTCACACCGCGAGGGGTCTTTCGACGAGCAGTCAGCGAGCTTGCCGGGCATGCCCATCGTCTCCAGCGGAGACTTCCTGCGCGCATTCTCGCGTGCCTTGCGCGCAGCCATCCGGGCCTGAGCAGCGGATTGCGCCTTCCGCACGATGTCCCGCGCGGACTGGGGATTGCGCTCCAGCCAGTCCCCCAGGTTCTCCGTGACCACACGGTGCACGAAACCGCGCGCCTCAGTATTGCCCAGCTTGGTCTTGGTCTGTCCCTCGAACTGCGGTTCGGAGAGCTTCACCGAGATCACGGCAGTCAGACCCTCACGGATGTCCTCACCGGCGAGGTTGTCGTCCTTCTCGCGCAGGAGGCTCTTCTCCCGTGCGTAGCGGTTGAGCAGCGAGGTCATCGCGGCCCGGAAGCCCTCTTCGTGAGTACCGCCCTCGTGGGTATTGATCGTGTTGGCGTAGGTGTGGACGGACTCGGAGTACGTCGTCGTCCACTGCAGCGCGAGTTCTGCTGCCATGCCGCGCTCGGTGTCCTCGGTCTCGAAGGCGATCACATCGTCATGGATGTTCTCCGACTTCTTCGCCGAGTTCAGGTGGCTCACATAGTCCAGCAGCCCGTTGTCGTACTGGTAGACGACGACGCGCCCGCGCGCCTTCCCCTCGCCCGTCGTGATCGCGTCGACGCCTTCACCGGGAGCTGCGGGTTCGACCTCTTCGGCCGCGCCCTGCTGCCCATCCTCGGCATCCTCGCGAGCCTCGACGATCTCGTCGCTGACGACACGGTTGCCCTCGATGTCGCGCTCATCCCGCAACGTGATGCGCAGGCCCTTGTTGAGGAAGGCCATCTGCTGGAACCGAGCCCGGAGGGTCTCGAAATCGTATGTCGTCGTCTCGAAGATCGAGGCGTCGGCGTAGAAGGTCTGCGTCGTTCCAGTCGTCTCAGTCGCGGGACCCCTGGTGAGCTCCTTCGTCACGGCTCCGCCCTCGCCGAAGGAGATGCTCCATTCGTACCCCTGCCGGCGGACTGTCGTCACCACCCTGGAGGAGAGCGCGTTGACCACGGAGATTCCCACGCCGTGGAGACCACCGGATACCGCGTAGCCGCCGCCGCCGAACTT
>DXGD01000349.1 GCA_019114115.1 Candidatus Nesterenkonia stercoripullorum | reverse complement strand
CGCCGCCGGCCTGGCGAAGCCGGCCCAGGCCTCCGATTCGGGTGCCGATGAGCCGTCCTCACCTGCGTTCACCTACTCCCCGCGCGGCGGGACCTGGGCCTCGAGCGCGCGGCCCAGGAAAGCGGGCAGCTCATCGCGGCCGAGCACGAAGGAGAGCCCGACCCCTTCAGGCCAGGCCCTGGCGGCGCCGGTCTACGAACCGGATCTCGCCTCGGCTCAGCCGCTCTCGCTCACGGTGACGAGCCAGAAAGTGCACGGCGAGAACACGGTGCGCGGCATCTTCGGCGCCGGCCGGGCCCGCCGGGTGCAGGGCCGCGTCACCGACCTGATCAGCCGCCATGTGCTCGACGAGCTGCCAGCTGCACGGCTCTTCCTCGACGTGCTGCTCTCCCCTGCGGAGAATCTGCCCACAGGCCGCCGCGCAGCGAAATCGCTGCCGCGCGCTGAATTCGTCCTCGTCTGCGGTCATGAGCTGGTTCTTGTCTCAGCAGTGGAGACACCCACCGAAGCCGTCTCATGGGACGGAACGGCCATCCGCGCCGCCGGACGCCGCGTCCCCCTCCCCGATGGTGCAGAGGCGGTGCACGCACTTCAGAGGACCCTGACCCAGCAGCTGCGCGAGCAGCACGGCCGGGAGACTCTGCTGAGCCTGAGCCACCAGACGATGCTGCTCAGCGCTGACGGCGGCCTGCTCAGCCCGGCAGTCCAGGCCACCGGCCCGGCTGCGCGATCCGCTGCCGGCGGGGCCCAGTCCACGCCGCTGGCGGCAGGTCGCGCGCTCAGCCGCATCGTCGGAACCCTCGGCACAGCCGCCCGGCCGAATCTCGTCGACCGCTACCTGCTGGCGACGCTGCGAGAGCAGCTGGCCGCACCCGACTCTGAATAGGATCCCGCCAGATGGACCATGCTTCAGCAGCGCCCCCGCATGACGGCACGAACCAGCGTCGACCGCTTCGGGTGCTGGTGGATCAGCCCGAGATCCCGGGGAACACCGGCAATCTCATCCGCCTGGCCGCGGTGACCGGGGTCGAACTGCATCTGGCCGGACCCATCGGCTTCGATTTCTCCGATGCGAAGCTCCGCCGTGCCGGGCTGGACTATCACGACCTCGCCGTCATGAGCGTTCACGAGAGCTTCGAGGCTGCCTGCGCGGCCCTGCGGCCCGAGCGCATGTTCGCCTTCACCGGCGAAGGGCGCAGTCAGCACACCATGATCGACTACGAACCGGGCGACGTCCTGCTCTTCGGTAGGGAGTCCACCGGCCTGGATCCGTGGGTCAAGGCGGACCCGCGAGTCACCGATACAGTCCGGATCCCGATGCTGCCCTCACGGAGGTCCCTGAACCTGGCGAACTCCGTCTCCATCGTCGTCTACGAAGCCTGGCGTCAGACCGGGTTCGCCGGTGCTGCTGTCTCCCACGCCGATTGAGACGACGCGCGGGGTGTTGGTCAGCACCAGCAAGGGATTTGCTCGTTAGAATCGGCAACCATGGACACCGCATCTCCGAGCCCCGCGTCAGGCCGATCACCCGATGGCCGGGACGATGTCGATGCCCCCACGTCGAGCACCGGCCCAACAGCTGACGAAGGCGCGCCTGGAGACGCTGTGCCGGCTGCTGAGACTCCCGCTCCGGCCCAGCAGCCTGCCCGGCTCAGTGAGATGCTGCGCCGTTCGGCGCAGGGCGATCAGGCCTCCTTCGCTGCCTTCTACAACGCCACCGCTGACGTCATCTACGGCCTGGCCATCCTCATGCACGACGACGCCGACGGCGCCCAGTCCTCCACTGTCGCCGTCTTCCAGCAGCTCTGGGACCAGGCCGGCGAAAGGGCCCGCGATCTGCGGCTGCAGACGCAGACCAGCCGTGAACTGGCTGGCGAGCATGAGGCCGAGGCGGTCCAGGAGCGCGAATACGAGACGGTCCTGGAGTGGCTGGTCCCGCTGGCCCACCGCATCATGGTGGAGCGCTTCCGGGAAGGCACCTCCTCCCCGATCAGTCTCGTCGCTCTGCCGCCTGCAGAGGGCGGGGGGATCGCCGGCCTGCCAGAAGAGATCATCGACGATCTGATGCCGCTCTCCGATTCCCAGTCCCAGGCCATCGCCTTGAGCTACCTGGCTGGAGGCACCCACCAGCAGCTCGGCACAGCCCTGGAGTCCTCGATCCCGGCGGTGAAGTCACGGCTGCGTGACGGTCTGACCCGGCTCCATCAGCGCGCCCGCGGCTCCACCCCGGAAACCGACCCGATTCTGCGTGCAGCGGTCACTGAGCGCGATGTCCAGCGCGGGACGGGCGTCAACCGGAACTTCACCGAGGAGATTGCTGAGGACCTGAGGAAGGGCCTGCTCGTCGAGCTCGCCGAGGTCTATGCGCTCGACGCCGTCGACGATCATGACCGCGCGCTGCTCGATGAGGCTGCGCTGACCGCAGACACCGACACTGCCCAGCAGTGGGATCTGCGCGTCCTGGCCGCTCGTCGCACCTTGGCCGAGATCTTCACCGCCCACTCCACTGTGCCGCCTCGATACCTCCTGGAGGAGGTCCTGCACACGCTCCATGGCCAGGAGGTCGGCATGGGGATGGTGGAGGAGTTCTCCGAGCACACGGAGGAGACGATCAAGCGCGAGCCGCTCATGAAGCGCTGGATGATCATCGCCGGGCTCGTCGTGGTCCTCCTCGCTGCCGGCCTGCTGATCTGGCGCTTCACCATCGGGCAGGATGTCCAGGCGATCGCCGACGACGATCCCGAGGCGGAGACGGTCGACGGCATCGAACTCGCCGAAGGCGGCACCGCCCGGGCCGTGATCTCCCTGGAGGAGAACGTCGGCTACGTGGACTTCACCGACGTCGGGTCCTTGGAAGACTCGATGACCTACCAGCTGTGGCTGCTGCCCTCCGACCAGACACCGCCGAGCTCGCTCGGGAATTTCTCCCCCGATGAGCTCGAGGACGACGTCGTCAGCCTGAGGAACCTGGACCGATACGGGACCTTCCTGGTCACCGCCGAGGAGATCGAAGGCGGGGAGCGCCCGACCGGCGAGACGATCATGGAGCTTCCGGTCACCGAGCGCATTACTGACGGGCCTCAGTACGGCGGCTCCTCGGACTCAGAGGACGAGTAGCCGCCGTTCTAGAAGCCGGCGATCGTGGCCGGCCCGTTGACTTCGATGAGGTGGAACTCCTCGGCGTAGCCGGGCAGCTCCGCCGACTCGTCCCGCCCCGCTGAGGTTCCGTGCCGGAACGCACCGGAGGCACCGGCACGGTGATGCAGGGCCCGCATCTGCTCGAGGACGTACTGCGTCATCCGGTCCGGATCAGGATGCTGACTCACATGCCGCTGCAGTGCCGCCATTTTGGCAGACTCATGTCCGGTCACATCCACAGTCATCAGGTCGTAGTTCTGGGGCGCAGCCATGAGCAGCAGCCAGCGCACGTAGAACGCCTCCAGGCCCTCGTCCTGGAGCAGGTCCGGATAGGCGTATGGGTTCTCCACCGCCGGATAGCAGGCCCGCACCAGGGCCTCGCCGCTGGCCAGGTGGTCCGGATGGGACTTCTGCAGACGGTCCCAGGCACGCTCGGGGTGCTGACCCATGATCAGGTCGGGTTTCACAGTGCGGATGACCCGGACCATGGACTTGATCAGATCATGGTCCGGTTCGACGTACCCGTCCCGCTCCCCCAGGAAGATCGTT
This sequence comes from Candidatus Nesterenkonia stercoripullorum, assembly GCA_019114115.1. Lineage (GTDB taxonomy): Bacteria > Actinomycetota > Actinomycetes > Actinomycetales > Micrococcaceae > Nesterenkonia > Nesterenkonia stercoripullorum. The sequence continues at coordinate 4,808 of DXGD01000349.1, read as the reverse complement.
GATTCCACACCCAGCTCGGCTGCCGCGGAGTGCTGCTCCTCGCGCCGGCGCTCGGCCATGGCCTCGGCGTCGTGCTCGCCGCTGAAACCGCCGGCATCCCCGTCTGTGATCAGGCACAGGGTGACGGGGATGCCACGGGCGGTCAGGGCGGCGATGGTCGCGGCCGCGCCGAAGTCGAGATCGTCAGGATGCGCACCGAAGGCCAGGACACGGCGCATGTGCGTGTGGCTGATCAGTGCATCGATATCGACCGGGCCCGGGTGGCCGGCAGGCATCGTCATAGGTCTACATACCCTCCAACGTGACGTCCGCGGTGTCTTCGTTCCCATCGCGCTGGTAGGTCACCGAGATCGTGTCCCCGGCAGCGTACTCCCTCACCACGGCGGTGAGCGAGACGGAATCCTCCACCGGCCGCCCGTCGACCGAGGTGATGACGTCTCCGCGCTCGAAGCCGGCGTCATCGGCCGGTGATCCGTCGGCGACCTCGTCGACCAGGGCGCCGGTGGTGAAGCTCTGCTGGCCCTGCTGCTGGCCCGAGGCTCCGCCCTCAAGCCCGGCGGCAGCCACCGTCACCCCCAGCAGGCCGTGGGAGACTTCTCCGTCGTCGATGATGTCGTCCGCTACGCGCTTGGCGTAATCGATGGGGATCGCGAACCCGACGCCGATCGAGCCGCCCTCGCTCTCCGTCATGCCTCCTGCCGAGGCGATGGCCACATTGACGCCGATGACCTTGCCTTCGTCGTCGACCAGGGCGCCGCCTGAGTTGCCGCGGTTGATCGCAGCGTCGGTCTGGATGACGTTGATGTAGATCTCGCCCTGGGCCGAGGAGCCCTCCATATCGGGGAAGAAGAACTCGAAACCGTCGGAGTCCTCGTCGCCGGGGCCGCCGTCGCCCTCAGGCGCGTCGTTGGGAGCGTCGCTGGGCTGATCGCCGGGCTCTTCCTCGACGGCTGAGGAGGCCACCGAAATGGTCCGGTCCAGCGTGGAGACGATCCCGTCGGTCACCGTGCCCGAAAGACCCAGCGGCGCACCGATGGCCACCGCCGGGTCGCCGACGTTCAGATCGCCGGAAGACCCAAGCTCGGCAGGCTCGATCCCGTCCGTGTCATCCAGCTTGACGACGGCGAGGTCGCTCAGCGGATCCGTGCCCACGACCTCGGCCGAGGTGACCGAACCGTCACTCATCCGGGCTTCCACAGTGGGATCCGCCGACGCCCCGCCAAGGGTGACGACGTGCGTGTTCGTCAGCACATGGCCCTCGTCGTCGAGCACGATGCCCGAGCCGGACCCTGAGTTCGCCCCGTCGCTGACGCCCAGTGTGACCACCGAGGGCGAGGCCTTGGACGCCGCGGCCGTCACAGCCGAGGCGTTCTCCGGATTGTTGATCTCGATTCCAGAGCTGGAGCTGGGGCCGTCCCCGCCGCCGGAGAGGAGGCCGGTGGCCCCTGCGCCGATACCACCGCCGAGCAGACCAGCGATCACCACGCCAGCGACGAACCCGCCGACGCCGATGCTGCGGCGGCCCCGCGAACCCCCGGCCGGGGCGGGCGAGGGCCCGGCCCCTGGAGGATAGTGGCCACCGCCGTAGGGGGCTGCGCCGTACGGGTCCTGGCCGTAGGGGGCAGCCCCGTACGGGACAGCGCCGAACTGGGCATCCTGATGCTCCGGTACCTGGCCGGAGAAGCCTTGGGCGTGGCCATACCCGGACGGCGCACCCTGCCAGCTCTGGTGCGTCGGGCCCCCTTCCGCGGGAGGGGCTTCAGGAGGCGGCCCAAGCGGCATCTGACCTGGGATCGGCTGAGTGCGATCAGACCAGTCCTGCTCGGGCCCTGGTGTCGACCGAACGGGCTCCTGGCCGGGTCCCTGGGTGGGCTCCTGGCCACTTCCTTCGTGCTGGGGGTCCTGCTGAGGGCCCTGCTGAGGATCCTGGCGTTCAGAAGTCATGATGACCTGCCTTTGCAGTGGTGTCTCAAGAAGTTCATCAGTATTGTGACTCCATACTCTGTGCCTCTGACGATAGCTGACTGGGCGTCTGCTGGATAACGCCGGAACGGGCGTTCGCTGATAGACGACGCTTCGGAGAGGCTTATAGACTCAGCCCATGCTCATTGCTTCGCTCGTCGATGTCCCCTTCACCGCAGGGGCTGCCATCGTCGGGCCGCTCATCCTCGGTGCGGTCCTGCTGGGGCTTCTCGGCCTCGGCGCACTGTACCTCTCCTCCGGACGCAAACGCTCCGCCATGCTCGCGCGGCCATCATCTGGAGGCAGCCGAGGCCTGGAGGAGCCGCAGAAGCCGGAGGATCCTCGTGCGACGATGCCGATCGACGAGCTCCACCGGCAGGCAGGCACCGTTCTGGTCGCCGCCGACAATGAGGTCAACGGCTCAGAGCAGGAGATCCTCTTCGCCTCCGCGGCCTACGGCGATGAGCAGGTGGCGGTCTTCCAGGAGGATCTGGAGAAGGCGAAACGCTCGCTGAGCGAGTCCTTCCGGCTGCAGCACAGAGTCGACAGAGACCCACCTCAGTCCGAGTCGGAGGTGCGCGAGCTGCTGATCCGGATCATCGACTCCTGCGAAGAGGTCAGCCAGATGCTCGAGGCCCATCGCGAGGAGTTCGACGAGTTGCGTCACCTTGAACGCGACCCCGCCCCCGCCATCGAGCACCTGCGCTCACAGCACGCCACGCTGACCCAGCGGCGTGATGCCGCCGCGGCGTCACTGGCAGAGCTGGAGACGAAGTACTCCCCCTCCGCCCTGGTCCAGTACCGCGACAATGTGGCCACATCCGCAGAAGCCCTCAGCAGCGTCGAGCGTTCGCTGGCCACAGCCCAAGGCGCCGTCGGGCGCCGCGACACGTCCGAGGCCGTAGTCGCCATCCATGAAGGCGAGGCCGCAGCCGCCGATGCCGAGAAGCTCGTGGAGTCGATGGAAGAGATGGGCGAGCGGCTCGACAGAGCGCGCCGCAATCTGGACGCAGGGATGAGCCAGACCACGCAGGACATCGCCCAGGCCCGCGCAACCTACGACGCCGGCCAAGCCGACGACCTCGCTGGCCCGATCGCCGCCGCAGAAGCCGCCGTCGCTCGCGTCCGGTCGGCGCTGGAATCAGCCGAGCTGATCGACCCGATGGACCTGCTCCACGGCCTTGAGCAGGCCCACCGTGAGCTTGACGGCCCGCTGGACGCGGTCCGGGACCGCCATGCCAGGGACCGCCGTGCACGGGAGTCCCTCGACGCTGAGCTCATCACCGCCCGCAACCAGGTCCAGTCCTCCCACGACTACCTGCGTTCGCGGCGCGGTTCGGCGAGCCAGACGGCGCGGGCGCGCATGGCTGAGGCCCAGCGAAATCTTGATGAGGCCCAGCAGATCGGCGCGAGCGAGCCGGCCAGGGCACTGGAACTGGCGACCTCCGCCAAGACGCTTGCCGTCCAGGCCGCACAGATCGCCGAGCGAGAGGCAGGTGCCGGCTCGGCCGAGTTCGGAGGAAGCAGCGGGTGGGGCGCGGGCCCCTTCGGCGGCTTCGGCTATGGCTACGGCTCCGGACGGTACGGCCGGGGAAGGTACCGAACATACGGGTTCGGAGCGGGAAGCTTCGGCGCGGGTGGCTTCGGTGCGGGTGGCTTCGGTGCCGGAGGCGGGGCGCCCGGTTCCGGCGGATTCGGCGGCGGAATAGCAGGGCCTCCCTCCGGGGGCAGCCAAGCCCACCGGCCATGACCGGTATCAACAGATGTGAATCAGGAAAGGTGGACCCTTGACCAAGCAATCCATTTTCGGACGGATGTCCCAGCTCATCCGGGCCAACGTGAACTCTATGCTCGACCGCGCCGAAGATCCCGAGAAGATGCTGGACCAGATGGTGCGGGACTTCACCAACAACATCGCCGAGGCGGAGGAGGCCGTGGCCCAGACCATCGGCAACCTTCGCATGATGGAGGACGACTACCGCGAGGATCTTGAGAACTCCCGGTCCTGGGGTCAGAAGGCGCTTGCCGCATCCACCAAGGCCGATGATTTCCGCGCCCAGGGCAACTCCGAGAACTCGGAGAAGTTCGACGCCCTGGCCAAGGTCGCGATCCAGCGGCAGATGGATGCGGAGAACTCAGCCAAGTCCGCGGAGCCCACCATCTCCTCCCAGCGGGAGATGGTCGATCGGCTCAAAACCGGGCTCGAGCAGATGAAGTCCAAGCGTCAGCAGCTGGTCTCCAAGCGGGATGAGCTGATCGCCCGCTCCAAGGCCGCCCACGCCCAGTCCCAGGTCCATGAGGCGGTCAAGTCCATCGACGTGATGGATCCGACTTCAGAGGTCGGCCGGTTCGAGGAGAAGATCCGCCGCGAGGAAGCCCGCGTGCGGGGTCAGTCCGAGCTGGCGGCGTCGTCGTTGGATGCGCAGTTCGAGGCTCTTGAGGACCTCGGCGAGCAGACTGAGATCGATGCTCGCCTCGCCGCGCTGAAGAGCGGGTCGCAGAGCCGGGCAGAGATCGGCTCGAACGCCGGCGGCACAGGCTACTCCGCCGAAGACGTGACAGAAGCCGACCTTGCTGCCCTGGAGACCGACGACGAGCGTCGATAATGACCCCCAGGTGGTTATCTGTAGGGCCCCGACCCCACCAGAGCAGCCACCGCAGCACCGATATTCGCATCGTATTTTGAGGAGGATCCGTGAGCACTGACGCTTCACAGACCGGCACTGCGAACGCAGTGTCGTCAACCGTTGAGACCACCCCGCCCACTCAGGGTGCAACGGCGGTGAACACCGGCCTGGCGCATATGCTCAAAGGCGGTGTCATCATGGATGTGGTGACCCCGGAGC
>DXGD01000348.1 GCA_019114115.1 Candidatus Nesterenkonia stercoripullorum | reverse complement strand
GTCGACGGCTTCCTGGAGCATCCGCTTCTCGTTGTTGACGATGATCTCGGGGGCACCGAGGTCGAGGAGCCGCTTGAGACGGTTGTTGCGGTTGATCACACGACGGTAGAGATCGTTGAGGTCGGAGGTCGCGAAACGGCCGCCGTCGAGCTGGACCATGGGGCGGATCTCCGGCGGGATCACCGGGACGGCGTCCAGGACCATACCCTGCGGCGAGTTTCCGGTGCCGAGGAATGCGTTGAGCACCTTCAGGCGCTTCAGGGCACGCGTCTTCCGCTGACCCTTGCCATTGGCGATCGTCTCGCGAAGCTTCTCAGCCTCGTCATCCATATCGAAATTGGCCAGGCGCTTCTGGATCGACTCCGCACCCATGTAGCCCTCGAAGTACTGACCGTACTTGGCGCGCATGTCGCGGAACAGCGCTTCATCGCCCTCGAGGTCGGAGACCTTGAGGTTCTTGAAGCGCTCCCAGACGCGTTCGATCTGCTCGATCTCAGCGTCAGCGCGTTTGCGCACCTGCGCCATCTGCTTATCGGCAGTGTCGCGGGCCTTCTTCTTCTCGGCTGCCTTCGCTCCCTCGCCTTCCAGACGCTCGAGGTCATCCTCGAGGTCCTTGGCGATCGCGGCGATATCGGCGTCGCGCTGGTCGGCCAGGTGCTTGGTCTCCTGGTCGTACTCGGCCTGCAGGTTGGGCAGGTCCTCGTGGCGGCGCTCGTCATCGACCGAGGTGATCATGTACGCGGCGAAGTAGATGACCTTCTCAAGGTCCTTCGGGGCCAGGTCCAGCAGGTAGCCCAGGCGTGAGGGCACACCCTTGAAGTACCAGATGTGCGTCACTGGGGCGGCGAGCTGGATGTGGCCCATCCGCTCACGACGCACTTTGGCGCGAGTCACCTCGACGCCGCAGCGCTCACAGATGATGCCCTTGAAGCGCACGCGCTTGTACTTGCCGCAGTAGCACTCCCAGTCCCGGGAAGGGCCGAAGATCTTCTCGCAGAAGAGTCCGTCCTTCTCCGGCTTCAGAGTGCGGTAGTTGATCGTCTCGGGCTTCTTGACCTCGCCGTATGACCATCCGCGGATGTCGTCACCGGTGGCCAGGGCAATACGCATAGTGCCGAATGAGGATTCGTGGGACATAGTCCTCTATCTCTCTTTTCTCTTGAGATTCGTGACGTGTGGGCAGATGTGCGGAATCAGACTTCCTCGACCGAGCTCGGCTCGGCCCGGGAGAGGTCAATGCCAAGCTCCTCAGCGGCACTGAATCCGGTCTCCTCTGCGTCACGCATCTCCACTGCACTGCCGTCCGCGGAGAGAACCTCCACGTTCAGGCAGAGCGACTGCATCTCTTTGATCAGGACCTTGAACGACTCCGGAACACCGGGCTCCGGGATGTTCTCACCCTTGACGACGGCCTCGTAGACCTTGACACGCCCGTGGATGTCATCCGACTTGATCGTCAGCAGCTCCTGCAGAGTGTACGCGGAGCCGTAGGCCTCCAGGGCCCAGACCTCCATCTCACCGAAGCGCTGACCGCCGAACTGTGCCTTACCGCCCAGCGGCTGCTGGGTGATCATCGAGTACGGGCCGGTCGAGCGAGCGTGGATCTTGTCGTCGACCAAGTGGTGCAGCTTCAGGATGTACATGTAGCCCACGGAGACGCCGTCGGGGAAGGGCTCCCCTGAACGACCGTCGAACAGGTGTGCCTTACCGTTGCCGGCAACCAGGCGGTCACCATCGCGGGTCGGGTTCGTGCTTTCCAGCACGCCCGTGAGCTCATCGGTCTCGGCACCGTCGAAGACGGGGGTCGCGACCTTGGTCGGGCCGGTCTCGCGCGGCAGGTTGGGCAGGTTCTTCAGCCACTCCGGCTCGCCCTCGATCTTCCAGCCCTGCTTCGCGGCCCAGCCCAGGTGCAGCTCCATGACCTGACCGATGTTCATACGTCCGGGCACACCCATGGGGTTGAGCACGACGTCGACCGGGGTGCCGTCACTGAGGAACGGCATATCCTCGACCGGCAGGATCCGCGAGATGACGCCCTTGTTGCCGTGGCGTCCGGCGAGCTTATCGCCGTCGGTGATCTTGCGCTTCTGCGCCACGTACACGCGCACCAGCTGGTTCACACCGGGAGGCAGCTCGTCGCCGTCCTCGGCGTCGAAGATGCGTACGCCGATGACCGTGCCGGACTCGTCGTGGGGGACCTTGAGTGAGGTGTCGCGCACTTCGCGGGACTTCTCCCCGAAGATGGCGCGCAGCAGGCGCTCTTCCGGAGTCAGCTCCGTCTCACCCTTCGGGGTGACGCGCCCGACCAGGATGTCTCCGGCCTCGACCTCGGCACCGATGTGGATGATGCCGCGTTCGTCGAGCTGACCCAGCATCTCCTCGGAGACGTTCGGGATGTCCCGGGTGATCTCCTCCGCACCGAGCTTGGTGTCACGCGCGTCGACCTCGTGCTCCTCGATGTGGATCGAGGTCAGCACGTCGTCCTGGACCAGGCGCTGGGAGAGGATGATCGCATCCTCGAAGTTGTGGCCTTCCCAGGACATGAATGCCACGAGCAGGTTCTTGCCCAGAGCCAGCTCGCCGGCCTCGGTGGAGGGCCCGTCGGCGATGATGGCCTGGCGCTCCAACCGGTCGCCTTCGGTGACCCGGACACGCTGGTTGTAGGCGTTGCCCTGGTTGGAGCGCTGGAACTTCATGATCGGGTAGTGCGTGGTGGTGCCGTCGTCGTTCATGACGGTGACCAGGTCGGCTGCCACGTTGGTGACGACGCCGGGCTGCTCGGCGGTGACCGAGTCGCCTGCGTCGACCGCAGCGAATTTCTCCATGCCGGTACCGACCAGCGGGGATTCCGACTCGAGCAGCGGCACAGCCTGACGCTGCATGTTCGCGCCCATGAGCGCACGGTTGGCGTCGTCGTGCTCAAGGAACGGGATCAGCGCTGTCGCCACCGAGACCATCTGGCGCGGGGAGACATCCATGTAGTCGATGTGCTCCGGTGCGGCCAGGATGGGCTCGCCCTGCTCGCCCGACTGATCGGCGTCGCCACGCCCACGGCACAGGACGATGTCCTCGACGAAGCTTCCGTCGTCGTTCAGCGGAGCGTTCGCCTGCGCGATCTGAGCGACGAGCTCGTCATCGGCGGTGAGGTAGTCGATGTGCTCGGTGACCTTGCCGTCGACGACACGACGGTACGGAGTCTCGATGAACCCGAAGGAGTTGATCCGCCCGTAGGTGGCCAATGAGCCGATCAGGCCGATGTTCGGGCCTTCCGGAGTCTCGATCGGGCACATCCGGCCGTAGTGCGAAGGGTGCACGTCACGGACTTCCATGCCGGCACGGTCGCGGGAGAGGCCGCCCGGGCCCAGTGCGGACAGGCGACGCTTATGGGTCAGCCCGGCCAGCGGGTTGTTCTGATCCATGAACTGGGACAGCTGCGAGGTGCCGAAGAACTCCTTGATGGAGGCCACCACGGGACGGATGTTGATCAGCGTCTGCGGGGTGATCGCTTCGACGTCCTGAGTGGTCATCCGCTCGCGGACGACACGCTCCATGCGGGAGAGCCCGGTACGCACCTGGTTCTCGATCAGTTCGCCCACAGCGCGGATGCGGCGGTTGCCGAAGTGGTCGATGTCATCGATAGAGATGTACAGCTCGATCTCTTCGCCGTCGCGCACACCCTTGATCGTGCGCTTGCCGGCGTGCAGAGCCGCCAGGTAATGGATCATCGCCACGATGTCCTCTTCAGTGAGGACCGAGGCGTCAGAGTCGGTGAAGTCCTTGTCCACGCCCAGCTTGCGGTTCAGCTTGTACCGGCCGACTTTGGCCAGGTCGTACCGCTTCGGGGTGAAGTACAGGCTGCGCAGCAGCGACTCGCCGGCCTCGACTGTCGGCGGCTCACCCGGGCGAAGCTTGCGGTAGATGTCGAGCAGGGCGTCGTCCTGCGACTCGAAAGCGTCCTTCTCCAGCGTGGCACGGATCGAGTCGTACTCGCCGAATTCCTCGATGATGCGGGACTCAGTCCAGCCCAGCGCCTTCAGCAGAGCCGTCACCGGCTGCTTGCGCTTCCGGTCCAGGCGCACGCCGACCTGGTCGCGCTTGTCGATCTCCAGCTCGAACCATGCACCGCGCGAGGGGATGATCTTCGCCGTGTAGATGTCCTTGTCACTGGTCTTGTCCGGGGTGCGCTCGAAATAGGCACCCGGGGAACGGACCAGCTGCGAGACGACGACGCGCTCGGTGCCGTTGATGATGAACGTGCCGCGGTCGGTCATCAGCGGGAAGTCTCCCATGAAGACCGTCTGCTGCTTGATCTCACCGGTGTTGTGGTTCATGAACTCCGCTTTGACGTACAACGGCGCGGAGTACGTGGTGTCCCGCTCCTTGCACTCGGAGACAGGCATCTTCGGATCGGCGAACTCAGGATCCGAGAAGCTCAGGGACATCGTCCCCTGGAAGTCCTCGATAGGGGACATTTCTTCGAAGATGTCCGAGAGCCCCGACGTGTCGGATACGCCCTTGACACCCTTTTCACGAGCCTCTGTCAGGCGTGCAGCCCAGCGCTCGTTGCCGACGAGGCGGTCGAAGGACTCGATCTGCAGAGCCAGCAGCTCCGGGACATCGAGTGGTTCAGAGATTTTTGCGAATGAGAGTCGGCCGGCGTATGCAGCAGTGCGGGCCGAAGCAGCGGTTTGAGTCGATGAGGTGCTCGAGGCGACCAAGAGGGATCCTTCCACAGACCTTCGTAGCTTCCGTCAGGATTGCGCTCCCGGTACGGTGCCCACCGCTATTTGAAGGCACGATCGTAGAGAATATGCGCAAAAGTACAGATTATACGAGCACATACCACTTTGGCAAGGTGGCCGCTGGCCACCACGCCGAGAAGGTGTCACCTGATCGTGTACGGAGGATTCATCTGCCGCCACTGTACCAGCGCTTCGCTCTGTTCACAGGATGTGACGCTTGGCACGTCGAGGGCGTGTCAGCTCAGACGATACGCCGTTGCTCAGCCCACCTGGTCAATTCGTGGCGAGAGGAGAGCTGGAGCTTCCGCAGCACTTTCGACACATGCGACTCGACTGTCTTCATCGAGATGAAGAGATCGCCCGCTATCTCCCGGTAGGTGTATCCCCGGGCAATCAGCCGCATCACCTCCACTTCGCGTGCCGAGAGCCGGTCGAGCTCTTCGTCCGGTATATCGGGAGCCGCGGCGGTGCCGAAGGCGTCCAGGACGAAACCGGCAAGCCGGGGTGAGAACACGGCGTCGCCGAGGGCCACCGCCTCCACGGCATCGACGAGGTCATCGGTCCTGATCGTCTTGGTCACATAGCCACGAGCCCCGGCACGAATCACCGAGACGACGTCCTCGGCCTGGTCGGAGACACTGATCGCGAGAAACCGGACATCTTCGAGCAGGTCACGGCACTGCTTGACGACCTCGGCACCGCCCCCTCCGGAGCCTCCCGGCAAGTGGACGTCCAAGAGGACGACTTCAGGCAGGTGCTCCCGCACGCGGGAGACAGCGGAGTCGACGTCGTGGGCCTCCCCCACGATGTCGACGGCGCCCTCCATCTCGGATCTCAGGCCCGCACGGAATATCCCGTGGTCGTCGACGAGCACGACGCTGCGGAGCTGCTGATTCGCCATCGGTTTCTCCTTTCAGTCCATTCTGCCAGCGTCAGCGGGCGCCCTCGGGCCGCCGGTCGGCCGGCTTTTCACGAGATTCTGCCCCCGCTCCGCCTCCTGGCATCCGCAGACGGACCTCGGTGCCGCGTTCAGTGCTTCGTATCGTGGCCTCTCCTCCGGCGCGCTGCATTCTGCCGATGATGGACTCGCGCACGCCCAGCCGGTCCTGATCCATCGAGTCCAGGTCGAAGCCGGGGCCACGATCGCGGATGAACACGGTGTCAGCGGTCTCGTCAGACTCTACGTAGACCGAGGCCGGGCCGGCATGTTTCAGGGCATTGACGATCGCTTCGCGCGCCGCTGCCACCAGCACGTGGTGGCCTTGACCCCGGGAGCCTCCCACCGCCACCACTTCTACTGGCGTCTTGTGCAGCGCCTCGAGCTCCTCAGCGATGGCCAGCAGCTCGTCTTCGAGCGTTTCCTCGCCCGTTCCACTGGCCTCCCATCGTCCCTGGCGATAGAGCCAGCCCCGCAGCTGCCGTTCCTGACTGCGGGCCAGATGCTCCACCGAGGCCGGATCGAAGCGCTGCTTCTGGATCATGGCAAGCGTCTGCAGCACTGAGTCGTGCAGGTGAGCCGCGATATCGGCCCGCTCTGCCTCGGCAGCAGCGCGGGCCCGCTCTGTCGCCATCGTCCGGTAGAGCTTGATGACCCACGGGGCGGCGACCAACGCGACGCCGGCGAGCAGCATGCCTGCGAGCACGAGGCCCATCATGAGCTCACTGGCCGGGACGAATCCGCCGGCGATCACCAGCATCGAGAGCACCACCAGGCAGGCACCGGCGGCGAACTGCCAGATCGCGGTATGCCTGTTCCGCGTCCCACGACGCGGCGTGTCCACCTGGGACCAGGCCAGCAGCACTCCGATCGCGAGCAAAGCAGGAGGCCCGAACAACCACCAGTCCACGTCAGTGCCAAGCAGCTGAAGCGTGATGACTGCCGCGACGCCCAGTAGCAGCCCGCCCAGGAGCACCTCGGGCGAACTGGTCAGGCTGTCGAGTGCGCGTTTGACGCGCTCGCCTGGGGTGACCTCTTCGCCGTCGTCGTTGGACCCTGGTGAGGCTGCCTCCTGAGCCGATGAAGAGTCCACGGCATGCCCGCTCAATCCGCGTGTGCCGGCATCGGCGGTGACTTCGTCCTCAGAGGGCACGAACACCCACAACCAGCAGTAGAGCACCAGCCCGATGCCGACGACTCCGAGGGCGATCATAGTCGCCCGAACGACGGGCACTGAGAGGCCGAGATGGCGGGATAGGCCCAGGCAGACGCCAGCCAGCGGGGTATTGAGCCCGCGGCGAAGCGGCGGGCGCTGCTGACCTGGGGCGGGACTCGTGGGGCCAGCAGTGTCCGCCGGGATGGAGCCCGGTGGGATGGAGCTCGGTGGGGCGGGAGCAGATCGGGCGGGGCCAGATGAGGCAGTTGGCCCGGCTGCGGCGCCCGGAGGAGCCGACTCTTCTCCGGTTGTCATGGACGCCTCACTTTCCGGTCGAGGCAGAGCGTTCCGACCTCGGACCACTCACTGTCCATACTGCCATGCAGGGCACCCCGGGCGGACCCAGAT
>DXGD01000347.1 GCA_019114115.1 Candidatus Nesterenkonia stercoripullorum | reverse complement strand
TGCTCGATGAGGTGGAGAAGGCCCACCCCGAGGTCTTCGACATCCTCCTCCAGGTGCTCGACGACGGACGGCTCACCGACGGCCAGGGTCGCACGGTCGACTTCCGCAACGTCGTCCTGATCCTGACCTCGAACCTGGGCTCCCAGTTCCTGGTCGATCAGACGCTCGACACGGAGGCGCAGCACAAGGCCGTGATGGACGTGGTCAACATGTCCTTCAAGCCGGAGTTCCTCAACCGGCTCGACGACGTCGTCATGTTCGACGCGCTCGGCATGGAACAGCTGGCCCGGATCGTGGACCTGCAGATCGAGGATCTCCAGCAGCGGCTCGGCTCCCGCCGGCTGACCCTGGAGGTCACCGACGCCGCCCGCGACTGGCTCGCCTTCACCGGCTACGACCCCGCCTTCGGGGCGCGGCCACTGCGCCGCCTGGTACAGCGCGAGATCGGCGATCAGCTGGCCAAGAGCCTGCTGGCCGGAACGATCGAAGACGGCGATACCGTGCTGGTCGACCGCGAAGAGCCAGATCTTGAGGCCGAAGCCTCGGCCCACGGACTCGTCGTCCGCAAGGGCTGATCAGAGGCAGTCCCAGGAAGTCAGGGACGTGAGAGGGTGCGCGCAGCAGCTCAGAGGCGCGCACCCTCCCGCCGCAAGAGCTCGCGCTTGGTGGCCGTCCCGTAGTAGAGGTATCCGCCCAGCTGGCCGTCTGAGCGAATGATCCGATGGCACGGCACCGCAAGCGCGATCAAGTTGTTCGCGCACGCGCTGGCCGCAGCACGATGCGCCTGCGGCCGTCCCGCGAGCTGAGCCAGCTCCGCGTATGAGGCCGTCTTCCCGGCCGGCACGCGGCGCATCGCCTCCCACACGGCCTGACGGTACTCCGACCCCGGCTGCTCGACGGCGAGGCCGTCCATCGCGGCGGCGTCGCCCTCGGCATAGGCGGTGATGGCTTCGGGGACTACCCCCCGGGCGGCCGGCAGCGGATTCATCTCCCGCTCCGCCGTCACCGGGGCGAGCTCCTCCAGCCTGCTCATCAGCTGTTCGAGCATGCGGCCGATCGCGGCGACCTCGGGCTCGTCGTCCTCTGAGCGGGCCAGGCCCGAAGCCCGGACGGTGTCGTCATCGGGGGAGAAGATCACCACGGCCGACCCCAGCTCGCCCAGAGACGCAGTGGACCAGCGCAGCTCAGGGAGGAAAGCGTCCTCGCTACTGGTCATCGTCGGCTCCTTCACTAGGGTCATCATCGTCCTCGGAGTTCTCGTCAGTGCCGGAGTCCCCATCGTCTTCGGAGCCCTCGCCGTCGCCGAGGAAGTCCCCGGAGAGGCTGTTCTCGTCAGCACGGACAAGCATGCAGTCTACCTGCCGGTCGCCCTGCTCCCATGTGCTCTCCGTGGGGTACCACTGGTTCAGGGCCAGGTCGTAGTCGGCCTCGTCCACTGCTTCCTGGTTGATCTCCACCTCGTCCTCGCATACTCGCGCCGCCTGCGCGGCCACGTCCTCGGCGCCGGGATAGGAGTCGGCTTCGAGCTGGGTGCGCAGCAGCAGCTGAGCGTCGTACTCGCCGGCGCAGTCGATGACATCGGCAGGCGACTGTTCGTCCTCGAAGTTCTTCAGGCAGAAGCCTGACTCCCAGTCCTCCGGAGGAACCTCCCGCGCGTGAACACCACCCGGCCCCGGATCCTCGACCCACTCCCGGCTGACATCTTCGCCGGAACCCGGGCCGATGAAGAACCACCACAGCGTGATACCTGTCACAATGAGTAGAGCGGCGCCTACGATCAGAAAGGGTAACGGGGTGAGCCGCTGAGCTGGGATGTCCCCTGAGGCCTCGCGGCGTTCGCGCCTGCTCATCGCCTCCGACGGTGCTCCATCCTTATCTGGGCTAGGATCGTTCGGCTGCTGACGATGCGCGGAATCGCTCATTCGGATGCCCGGTCCTCCACTCTGGCGCGACGTAATGCTGCTAATCATGTTAACCTAGAGGCACGACACAGGTGATAGACAGTTTTTCCCGCGATGAGCCCTGCCCGGCATCAGCGGGACTCGACAAGGCGAAGGGGGTCTCGCTCATGGGGCGCGGCCGTCAGAAGGCGAAAGCAACGAAGCAGGCTCGGGAGATCAAGTACTTCACCCCGGACACAGACCTGTCTGCTCTGCAGAAAGAACTCGCCAGTTCCCGCGGGGATTACCCGCCGTACTCCGACTCCGGCGACGCCGCTGAGCACGATCGAGATGCCCATGAGGATCCCTACGGGCGCTGAGCCGTGGAGCAGATAGGCTCCGCCGCATTCACCCGCCCTGTGGCGAATGCCCACCATGCTGCCCTGCGCTCCATCGCGCGAGTGGTGGATGAGACGGCTGAGCCGCAACATCCAGACACGGCCCGTGCGGGCATTCTCGCGATGCTGCGCGACCAGAACGTCCTCTGCGTCACAGGTGCTGGTATCTCCACCGACTCGGGCATCCCGGACTACAGGGGTCCCCAGGGGTCTTTGCGCCGGCACCGCCCGATGACCTTCCAGGAGTTCCAGCACGACCCCGACTCCCGGCACCGGTACTGGGCGCGCAGCTTCGTCGGGTGGCGGCACATGGCCCAAGCCGAGCCCAACCACGCACATCGTGTGCTCGCCTCCTGGCAGCGGGCGGGCCTGCTCTCCGGGCTGGTCACGCAGAACGTCGACGGGCTTCACGCCGCCGCCGGCAGTGACCCGCTCGTGACGCTTCACGGTGACCTCGGCGTCGTGGTCTGCCTGGTCTGCGGCAATCGTGAGGACCGGCGCGGACTGGATGTGCGGCTCGAAGAGGCGAATCCCGGCTACGCCGACTCCGCGATGGCGGCTGCCGAGAACGTCAACCCCGACGGCGACGTCACCCTCGACGAATCCTGGGTGCAGCGATTCCATATGGTGGCCTGCCTGGTCTGCGGCTCGCATAAGCTCAAGCCCGACGTCGTCTACTTCGGTGAGAGCGTCCCGGCAGAGCGCAAAGCAGCGGTGGACGCCCTGATCGCGCGTTCTTCCTCACTCCTGGTGATAGGCAGTTCTATGGCGGTGATGAGCGGGTTCAAGATCGCGCTCACGATGCATCGTCAGGGCAAGCCGATCGCCGTCATCAATGGCGGCCCATCCAGGGCCGACAGCAAAGCAGAGTTTCGCTGGAGAACGCGCATCCAGCCAGCCATAGACGACGTGGAGGCAGGGCTGGAGCGGCTGTAACTATACCTTCCGTATGGTACAGTTACGGTCATGTCCACCACTCTTTCGCCGCAGACCAGCACGCCCTTGTACATCAAGTGGCGGCGCTGGATCGTGCTGGCGATCGTCTCCTCAGCCCTGCTGCTGATCGCCCTGGACAACACGATCCTCTACACCGCGCTGCCTCGGCTCACCGGTGATCTCGGTGCCAGCGCCTCGCAGCAGCTATGGATCATCAATGCGTATCCGCTGGTGATCGCCGGACTGCTCCCGGGATCCGGAGCCCTGGGCGACCGCTTCGGCCATAAGCGGATCTTCCAGGTCGGGCTGGGCATCTTCGGCGTGGCCTCGATCGTTGCGGCGTTCTCCGCAGTTCCTGAGGCGCTCATCGTCGCCAGGGCGCTGCTGGCCATCGGAGCCGCGCTGATGATGCCGGCCACGCTGGCATTGATCCGAGTCAGCTTCCCCGTCGAGCGGGAGCGCAACCTGGCCATCGCCCTCTGGGCAGCCGTGGCGACCGTCGGCATGGCGCTGGGGCCGATCGTCAGTGGCGTCCTGCTGGAATTCTTCTGGTGGGGGTCGGTCTTCTTAGTCAACGTGCCGATTGTCATCATCGCC
>DXGD01000346.1 GCA_019114115.1 Candidatus Nesterenkonia stercoripullorum | reverse complement strand
TTCGTGCCGGCGACCTGGAGGAGCTGGACACGACGTTCGAACGCGTCCGCGCCTGCTTCGAAGCAGGGGCCCTTGCCACAGGATGCGATGTCTCGATCGAAGAGACGAGCCCACGCTATTCCGAATTCCAGAACGACGACGCTCTCGCTCGCCATTTCCATGAAAACGCTCGACTCGTCGGGCGGGATATGGACTACTCCGAATCGCACGCGGGCGGGATGAACACCGCATCCACGGATATGGGCAATGTGTCGCGTCGGGTCCCTGCTATCCACCCGTACCTCTCCATCGACTCACTGCCCGCAGTGAATCACCAGAAAGAGTTTGCGCAGGCGGCCGTCACCCCGGCCGCAGACGTCGCCGTCGCCGATGGTGCCTTTCTTTTGGCATGCACGGCAATCGACCACATCGTCACCACGTGAGAGTCGACACAACTGAAACACACCTTTTTACATGGTTGAAATATTTAGACAATAACCGTCGTAACATTCGAGTTATAGCATGTGATTATGTGCGCACTCGAGTCTGAACCTAAGTTGGTCCTAAAATGAGCCCAAAATCCGCAATTACCGCCTATTTGGCCTACATCGTTGTGGTCGTGTCTCTCGTTTTGCTAGTAGGGTCCGAGCTTCACGTAATAGGGATCCCGCTGAACACACTGATTCTCACGTTGGGTCTACTGCTCACACCGATACCTACGTGGATTCTCGCGAATCGGATCCACTCTGAGGATCACGCTCAGTAGAGTCCACCGGAATAATCTTCACTGTGAATCAGGAGAATCTCACACATGATTTTCGCTATTGTTATTGTATATCTAGCGGCGATGGTCGCTTTAGGATTTTTCTACAAGAAAAGAGCTTCGGAAGACGCTGAGAGCTACCTCGTCGCCAATCGCAGCATGGGCACAGTCATAGGCGGCGGTGCCCTGGCCTCAACGTATGCGAGCACGTCCAGCTTCTTGGGAAGCCTGGGTGCTATGGCGGCTCTCGGTATCGCTTTCGGCATGTGGCAGAACATGGGCGCCATCACCGGCTTCGCCTTGGCGGCGATTTTCATCGCACCACGTTTTCGGAAGTACATGCCGCTGAGCTTCGCTGAGTTCTTCGAGACGCGCTACGACAAGCGAGTGCGCTTCGTGGCGGCATGTGTGACGGTGGTGGCGATGTTCGTCTACATCCTTATCCAGCTGCAGGGCGGCGCCTACGCAATGTCCTATGTACTCGATGTGAACCACAGCATCGGGGTCGTCGTCATCGGCGTCATCCTCCTCGCGTACGTGGGCCTCGGCGGAAGCCATTCGTCCATGATGGCCAGCTTCATTCAGTTCTCCATGATGTTCATAGCCATGCTGACAGTCGCAGGAGTCGCGCTTATGGCGAGGCCTTGGGGCGAGACGGCCAGCATGGCAGTGGGCAATGAGCTCGCGGCGTTCGATCTCGCAGGGAACTTCGGCACCTTTACCGGTGTGAGCGTCATGGTGATGATGGCCCTCGGAGTCATCAGCTCGCCTCACGTCTACCTCATGTTCATGTGGTCGAAGTCGACTAAGGCAGCACAGAAAACAGCCGCCCTGGCAACCACCTACCTTGCCATATTTTATACAGTTCTCTTATTCGTCGGCGCCTATATCATCGCTACGTTCCCCAATCTGGAAAACCCCGATATGGGATACTTCGAAGTGCTAGACATGCTTCCGACTGTGCTCATCGGATTGTTTGTCGCCGCAGTCCTCGCCGCGGCCATGTCGACGTCTGACGCACAGCTGCTGAACGCAACGTCGGCGATCACCAACGATCTCTACCAGGCGTTCAAGAAGAGGCCAGTTCATGAGTCCCGCAGGGTTCTCGTGAACCGCGGCGTCATGCTCGCCATCGGCACGGGTGCGATCATCGTTGCTCTCGATCCCCCTGAGCTGATCCTGTGGCTCTTGGCCATCGCACAGTCGATCATGATCGGAGCATTCCTGGTGCCAATCGTGCTGGGGCTCTTCTGGAAGCGAGCCACCGCCACAGCGGCTTTCGCAGGAATGCTGAGCGGGTTCTCCGTAGCGATCATTACCCAGTACCTGCCGATGCCCAATGAATTCATTGGCGGTCCGATCGCTGCAATCGTCTCACTCATCGTCATGGTGGTCGTGACTCTCTCACGGGGCAGCGCCGAAAAGGCTGACCCTGTTGGTGTCGAGTCAGAGAACTGACTCGCGGCCGTTCCCATTGGCGGCTGCCTGGTACGGACGCGACCGGTCACCTTAGTTGCGCAAAGCCTTCGACCCGAGCAGTAGGGCCGACCACGAGGACTGTGTTGCCGGCGTGGAGCGTGGTGCCGGCTTCGGTGTTCTGCCACTGGCCGTCACCGTCGCGGTAGGCCGCGACGGTGACTCCGTAGGAGGAACGCACAGCGGCTTCGGCCAGGGTGATGCCCTGGACCGGCGCGGGTGCGGCGGTCTTGACCATCGCGTAGCCGGGGTCGATCTCGACATAGTCGGCCGCGGATCCGCGCACGAGGTGGGCTACTCTGCGTCCCATGTCGCGCTCCGGGGAAAGCACACGGTGCACACCGAGTTGTTCGAGGATGAGGGCGTGCTGCTCGTCGTCAGCCTTGGCCCACACCACCGGCACCCCAAGTCTGAGCACCAATGAGGCGGTGAGTATGGAGACTTTGATGTCGGCTCCGACCGCTACCACCACCCGGTCGAACTCACCAATGCCGAGCTCTTCGAGGACCTCAAGTTTCGTGGAGTCGGCACGCACCGCCTGGCTGAGCCGGCCGTTCATGGCTTGGACGATGGCGTCGTCGAGGTCGATGCCGAGGACTTCGGTGCCGGTGTCCATGAGTTCGAGGGCGAGCGAGGTGCCGAAACGACCGAGACCGATGACGGCCACTGAATCGGCTTCCGCGATGCGGCGCAGCGAGCTTGGGGATGAACGGCGTCTGGCCATGATGAGGGCTCCTTGTCGTTGGTGGTTTATCCGATGATGGGGCGCTCTTCCGGGAACGCGAAGGTCTCCTGGCGCTGCCTGAGCGCCAACGCCGAGGCGAGCACGATCGGTCCGACCCTGCCCGTGAGCATGAGTGCTGAGAGTACGTATTTGCCGAAGGTTCCGACCTCGGCTGAGATGCCGACCGACAGCCCGCAGGTCGCGAACGCCGAAATCACCTCGAACAGGATCCGGTCCAGCGAGGCCTCGCTGACGATGGTGAGCAGGCCGGCGGCCACGAGCACCAGGGTCGCCCCGAGGAACACCACGCTGATCGCCAGCCGTAGCGTGCTGCTGGGGATCCGGCGGCCCAGCGCGCTCGTGGTCCGAGTGCCCTTGGCCTCGGCGGCGATCGCGAGGATCAAGACCGCGAAAGTGGTGACCTTGATGCCGCCGGCCGTCGAGGCGGATCCGCCGCCGACGAACATCAGGGCGTCGCTGAGCAGCATTGTCGTCGCGGTGGAGGATTCCATGTCGACGATTGCGAATCCGCCCGAGCGCATCATGGTTGAGGCGAAGAATGCGTTGCCGATCTTCTCCCACCAGGGTGCGCTACCAACGGTCGCTGGGTTCGCCCATTCGAACGCGGCCCACGCGGCCGCTCCGAGAACCAGCAGGATGATGGTGGTGTACAGGGTGAGCCTGGTGTGCAGCGTCCACCGCCTCCGCGTCCATTTCGCGTGAATCAGGTTCAGGAAGACCGGGAAACCGAAGCTTCCGATGAACACGCCGGCCGCGATCGGAGCCAGCACGAACGGGTTCGACGCGAAGGGCTCAAGACCATCGGAGTGCGAGGTGAAGCCCGCGTTGGCGAAGGCCGAGACGGAGTAGAACCCACCGTGCCACAGGCCCCGCCAGAACGAGTCCTCCGCGACGACGAACGCCGGGACGAGGAACACCGCCAGTGCCGCCTCGATCGTGAACGTCGTCACCACGACGATTCGTATGAGTCGTCTGACATCTCCGGTGCCGCCGCTGCCGATGCTCTCCTTGGCGAATACGCGACCGGACACCCCGAGCCGGCGGGTGACCGTCATCGCCAGCAGCAATGCGATCGTCACCACTCCCAGCGCACCGGTCTGGATCGCGATGAGGATGACGACCTGCCCGAACATCGACCAGTGCTCACCGGTCTCGACTGTGGTCAGGCCGGTCACCGTCACCGCTGAGACGGCGGTGAAGAAGGCGTCCGGCAACGGCGTGCGGGTGGCGTCCGCCGAGGCGACCGGGAGCATGAGTAGGACCGTGAACACCAAGGTCGCCACAGCATAGACCGCGATGGCGATGCGCGCCGGCGCATGAGCGACGGAGTACCGGAGACGGTCGCGCACCCGCAGCACCATCGAGCGCGTCCGGGACAGTACAGCCTCGTCTGCGTGACTTCTCATAGGTCCGCCTTCTGTCGTTCAACCCGTCCCGTCTTTTCGCGGCACCCAGGTCAGACTTCCCGGCGCGCCGCGGAAGAGTCTACGCCTCAGGCTGCGGGGGATCCCGTCCCTGCGGCGTGTCCGGAGAAGACGCCGCAGGGAGTCTTGACACAAATAGTTAAACAGTCATTCAATATTAAACATGAGTTCAAAGAGGCGTGCCCCGCACACCGCGCCAGAGACTGCCGAGCGCATCCGGGACGCCGCGATCTCCGAGTTCGCCGCGCACGGGTTCGCCAGAACAACGGTGCGTAAGGTCGCTGCGGCCGCGGGTGTCTCTCCCGGGCTGGTGATCCACCACTTCGGATCCAAGGACGGCCTGCGCGCGGCCTGCGACGACCACGTCTTCGAGGCGGCGACGGAGATCAAGCGCGAGAATGCCACCGCTTCGCCATCGCTGATCGCCGAGATGCTCACCGAAGGGCCGCTGGGCGTCTACGCGGAGTACCTGATGAAATCGATGCTCGACCCCTCCGAGCAGGGCCAACGGTTCTTCGATCACTACATTGAGGTGATCGAGCAGGTCATCGAGGAGGGCTTCGCCGGCTACACGCTACGCAAAGCAGAGGATCGGCGGGCCCAGTCGACGACGCTAGCGATGCTGGCACTGGCGCCAATGATGCTCGAGCCCCGTATCCGCCGCTCATTGGGCACCGAGGATCTCCAGGGCACAATGACCCGCCTGGTGCCCTACCTGTTCGACATGTACCGGCACGGCTTCATCGAGTCCGAGCCTGAGGGGCCGATCGGGCCGGGGCCACGGGCGACACCGGGCAGTCAGCACGATCCGCCAGGTGAGGGTGACTCCCAACCTGGCCCCGATCGACCACTAGAAAGCGAACCCTGATGAACCTCAT
>DXGD01000345.1 GCA_019114115.1 Candidatus Nesterenkonia stercoripullorum | reverse complement strand
CGCCCCTAATCCGATGAACACGCAGCCCATCGGGCCGCCCAGGTAGAACCACCATTCGCTGGGCAGCTCCCCTGGCGGCGGGCCCTGGATCAGGACCTTCCCGAGCCAGACCGCGAGGAGCACTGCCGTGCCGGCGACGAAGTTGAACAGAGTCGCCGGTATCGGGCTGCCGTAGGCGGCAGACTGCCTGCCATTGAGCGCCTGCTGCCCTGCGTTCAGGAATCCTCCGGAGAACGGCAAGATCACCAGCAGCAGCCACTCCCAGCCCCGTTCGGAACCGCTGAGCTGCGGCGATACGGCCAGTAGGACTGCCAGCACAGTGGCGATCGCCCCGGCGACCCTGAAGGTGTTCAACCGCTTGCGCCCTCCCGGCCCCAGCCCGATCCGGTCCCACAGCAGTCCGCCCACTGTCTGGCCGGTGACCACGGCGACAGTGAACACTGCGACGCCGAGCAGGCCGATGGACAGCGTCTGCGTGAGCACGAAGTACCCGCCGACGCAGCCGGCCAGCAGATACCACCACCGGACCTCCCCGCGTGCGAACGCCGGTGCGACCGTCCGCATCGCCCTGCGTCCGCGGGGGAGCAGGAAAGCGATGACGCACATGAGCAGGAGTCCGACGCCGAAACTTATGCCGGCTGCCAGGAATGGGTCTCCGGTCCGGTCCGAGAGCTCAGCATTGATGCGTCCCTGAGCGGGGATGGCCATACCGGCCACCAGCATCAGGACGATCAGCCCGATCCACACGATCCCAGAGCGGCCGGCGGAGCGGTCAGCAGAAGTCATGGGGAATACTGTATCCAGTCTCCCCCACCGGGCTCACATGTGTCTGAGCTGTGACGCAGAGGCGCACCTGCCTCTGCTGGGACAATGGGACCATGAACGATTCATCACCACAGACCCCTGCCGAGATCCCCATCCGCGACGAGAGCATCCGGCTGGGCCAGCTGCTCAAGCTCGCCGGCATCGCCGAGAACGGCGCGATGGCCCGCGAGGTCATCGACGCCGGCGCCGTCGAAGTCAACGGGGAGGTCGAGACGCGTCGCGGCCGGCAGGTCCAGCGCGGAGATCGGGTCAGCGTCAACGGAGAAGAATTCGGCCTCCCCTCGGAGGACATCACTCCGGTGGCCGAACCGGCCTGAGGCCCAGTGCACCTGAGGCCCAGTGCACCTAAGGTGCAGGCTGGGCCTCAGGCCGGCTCGGCCGGTGACGCGGTTCCTACGAGCTGAAGCCGAACTCGGCGTCGAGGGCCTCCAAGGTGCCCTGGACCTCTGCGGAGAGCGCCGACTTCTGAGCGGCGGGAAGCCAGCACGCCTCGACGGCACGCTGCGCCATCGCCTTCAGCTGCTTCTGCGTGGCGCCCACCTGGTCGGCCAGGATCGTGTACTCGTTGGACAGGGATGTCGGGAACATTCCCGGATCGTCCGAGCACGGGACCACGGCGAGCCCGGCGTCGATCATGGCCTTGATGGAGGCGCGCCGCCACGGCCGCCAGGACCGGCGCGACGTCGTGCACCCCACGGTGAAGACAGTGCCTTCATCGCGGACCCGGGCGACGACGTCGTCGTCCTCCAGGACGTAATAGCCGTGGTCGATGCGGTCGCAGCCGAGCTGGTCCAGGCAGGTGATGGTGTTCTGCGCGCTGGGCACGTGCTCGGAGGAGTGCGCCGTGCGGCCCAGCCCGGCAGCGCCCGCCAGCTGATACGCCTCGACGAAGCGCTCCGGCGGCCCCACGTTCTCCAGGTTGTCCAGCCCGATGCCGACGACGTACTCATGCGGATTATCCACGACTTCCCGCACCCGGGCCAGGGCCTGCTCGGCGGAGGTCGAGCGATCGATCCCGGCGATCATCCGCCCGGTCATCCCGAAGTCCCGCTCGGCCATTCGGATGCCCTCAACGTAAGCCTCGACCGCACCGGAATAGCCCAGCGGCTGCAGATGCTCCGGGAGCTGGTCGAAGAACAGCTCCAAGTGCCTGACGTTGCTGGCCAGATGAGCGTCCTCGAAGGCTTCGTAGACGATGCGGGTCAGATCGTCAGCGCTGCGCAGCGCCTGGATCACCCACGCGGAGGTCTGGAACAGGGAGTAGGAGACCTCAGGCTCGTCCGCGGATCTGCCCTGGGGAACCGGGATGCGGGTATGGCGATAGAGCTCCGGGTCCGGCGGGAGCGAGTTGAGGTCCCGGTAGATGATCTCCGGGGCATCAGGCAGCTCCAGCTTCTCCCGGCGCGCCAAGTCCGCGAACGTGGAGGCGCGCACTGTGCCGGTCAGGTGGCAGTGCAGCTCGACCTTCGGGACCTTCGCGATCCACTCGTGCAGAGTTCCGCTCACTGGCCGGACACCTCCCGTGCGAAGCGGTCGACCCACTCGCCGCGGGTATCGACCAGCTCGGTGGGATCGAGCGTCTCATACTGCGCCTCGACCGGGTCTTCGGCAATGTCGCCGACGACGTCGGTGAGCTCCTGCGGGACCTCGGCGTCGAGGTTCACCGGCAGGTCGCCCACGAGATCGGCCGACTGGCTCTGCGCGTCGACCTGCAGCAGGTAGTCGATGAACTGCTCGGCCGCCTCCACGTTCTCCGCGCCGGCCGGGATCATCGCCCGGTTGGTGGCCATATAGCGGCCCTCCTCCGGTGCGGTCCACGCGATGGGCTCTCCGCTGGAGATGAGGTCCGTGGCGAAGCCGTTCAGTGAGCCAGCGGCGACGATCTCGGACTGCGTGAGCAGGTTGGTCACCTCAGTGGAGGCGGTGTAGAACTGCAGGATGTCAGGTGACCAGTCGCTGAGCTCGCTGAAGGCGGTGTCGACGTCGTAGGGTCCGTCGCCGTAGGCTTCACCGACGCCGCTGATCATGAGCTGCCCCGCGGTGACGGAGATGTCTGGGAGGGCCAGGCGGCCGGAGTACTCGTCGTCCTGCCAGAGCTCCCAGCTGGCGGCCTCATCCTCGTCGACCTCGTCAGTGTTGTAGATCGTGCCGTAGAGCTGGTAGCTGTAGGCGGGCCCCTCGTAGGCGTCCTCGACAGCGAAATCGGCGATCTCATCGATCGTCGGGACGTTCTCGGCGGAGACTTCCTGGAACAGGTCGTCCTGCTGGCCCAGTGCAGCGTAGTAGTCGCTGATGAGCATCACATCGACGCCCGGGTCCTCTCCCTCGGCCAGCTGCAGCTGGGAGAGCCGGTCGGAGTTGGAGCCGGTGTCGATCTCCACCTCGATTCCGGTCTCCTCGGTGAACGGATCGGTCACGGCTTCCTGGAACTCCTCGACTCCGAAGGGGAATGTGCTCAGCACGAGGGTCTCGTCGGAATCTGAGGAGCCGCCGTCGCCGGAGCAGGCCGAAAGCGCCAGCAGCCCCAGCAGGGCACCGGAGGTGCCGGTGATGGTGCGGAATCGATGACTGTGTCTGAGGTGCTGGACCATGAGGGTCCCCTTTCTTAGGACGTTGAGGTCAGGCTGCGGGTGAAACGGTGGATGGAACGTGCGGGAAGAGCTGGCGTGCGAACGGCTGGGTCAGCGCGCAGCACCCGCCGCGGAGGACGCAGCCTCCGGCTCTGCCGCCAGGGCGACAAGGCGATCTCCGGGGGCGCTGAGCAGCACTTCGTCCCCGGGCGTGAGGTGGGAAAGCGCATCCGCTCGCATATTCGACAGCAGCTGGACCTGCTGGCCGGTCGGATCCAGTGCGCGCGAGGTGACGATGACGTCGACTCCCCGGTAGGCGACGTCGACGACTGTGCCGCGCAGGTGCAGGCCAGGCCCTGCTGCGGCGTCGGGGTTCACAGCGGCAGGGTCCTGCGGCGACGTAGGCGTCGTGATCAGGTGCTCGGGGCGCACGGTGATCTGGCGCGTGGAATCCAGGGCGAGGAAATTCTCGTAGCCGAGGAAGTTCGCCACGAAACGACTGGCCGGAGCGCCGAAAACCGCCTCAGGTGACCCTTGCTGCATGATCTTGCCCTGCCGCATGAGGACCATGTCGTCACTCATCTCCAGGGCTTCGTCCTGATCATGCGTCACGAGCACGACGGTCAGGCCGGTCTCGTTCTGGATCCGGCGGATCTCCGCGCGCATCTGCACGCGCAGCCGGGCATCGAGGTTCGACAGCGGCTCATCAAGCAGCAGCAGCCGCGGACGGATCGCGATCGCCCTGGCCAGCGCCACGCGCTGCTGCTGGCCGCCGGAGAGCTTGCGGGGCTTCTGCCCCGCCAGATGGCTCAGCCCTACCATCTCCAGGCTCTCCTGAACCCGAGTCTGCAGCTCAGCGCGGGAGGTCTTGCGCAGCTTCAGCCCGTATCCGACGTTGTCTCCGACGGTCATATGCGGGAACAGGGCATAGGACTGGAAGACCATGCCCAAACCGCGCTTCTCCGGCGGCGCAGTCGTGGCGTCCTTGCCCTGGATGTAGATCTTCCCGGAGGTAGGCCGCGCGTAGCCGGCCAGCATCCGCAAGGAGGTGGTCTTTCCGCAGCCCGAAGGGCCCAGCAGCGTGGTCAGCTTGCCCTCGGCGATGGAGAGGTCGATCCCGTCGACGGCGGCGAAGTCCCCGAAGGTCTGCGTGACCGACTCGAATCGGGCAGCCGCGGCGTGCGAGGTGTTCATCGGTTGATTCCTCCAAAGATCTTGGCGAAGCCCACAGTGCGTTCGGCGACGACGGCGACGACGACAGTGGCGGCGAGGATGAGCGTGGAGATGGCGGCGACCATCGGGTCGTAGTTCTGCTGGACGTAGTCGAGCATGGTCACCGGCAGCGTGCTGGACTCCCGGCTCTGCAGCAGCAGGGACAGCGGGACGTTGTTGAACGAGGTGACGAAGCCCAGCAGTGCCGCCGAGAAGATCCCGGGGCGCAGCATGGGCAGGGTGATGCTGAAGAACGTGCGGATCGGCGACGCCCCCAGACCGCGGGAGGCCTCTTCCAGGGAGACATCGGATCCTGCCAGTGCCGCGCCTGTCACCCGCACCGCGTACGGCAGCAGCAGGGCTGTATGGCCCAGCAGCAGCACCGGGAAGTTGTCGATGCGGAAGGTGATGATCAGCTGCTGGTAGAGCGCCAATCCCACCACGAGCTCCGGGATGATCAGCGGGGAGAGAAAAAGCCCCTCCACGAGACCTTTGCCGGGAAGGGACCCGCGGTGGATCGCCAGCGTGGCGGGCACCCCGACGGCGAGCGCCAGCGCCGTCGAGCACACGGCCAGCTGGAGGCTCGTGAAGAGCGCACCGGTGAACGGCGCGTAGTCCAGTGCCGCTTCGAACCATTGGAAGGAGAAGCCCTCGGGAGGGAATCTCAGCGTGGATCCGCTGGTGAACGCCGTGGCGACCACGAAGAGGATCGGCACGATCATGATGATGTAGCCCAGCACCGCCAGCGATGCTGCGACAGGCTTGGAAGTGTTCACGACACCGAACCTTTCCGCCCGATGCGAGCCGCGGTGACCGAGACGGCCACCACCAGCAGCGTCATGACGATGGCCGTGGCTGAAGCGCTCACCCAGTCCACGGTGACGCTGGAGTACGAGAAGAGCTCTGTGGCAAGCATGCGCTGCCGCGAGCCGCCCAGCAGGTACGGAGTGGTGTAGGCCGTGACGGACCCGGCGAACACCAGCGTCGCAGCGACCACGATGCCCGGCGCCGCCAGCGGGACGACGAGATCCCAGAACGTGCGCAGTTTGGAGGCTCCCAGGCCGCGCGCCGCATCGTCGAGACCGGCGTCGATCTGCGAGACGGCCGAGTAGCAGGAGACGATGGCCAGCGGGAGGAAGAGCTGAGTCAGGCCCATCACGATGGCGAAGGGCGTGTAGAGCAGCTGCGGGGGTGAATCCGTGATCCCCAGCCAGGTGAGCAGCTGCCCCAGGGCTCCGTTGGAGCCGAGCACGACGAGCCACCCGAAGGTCCGCACCACGTTGCTCAGCAGCAGCGGGAAGATCGCCAGGGCCAGCAGGATGCCTGCCCAGCGCGAGGTGGAGCGGGCCAGCAGATACGCGATCGGGAAGCCCAGGACCACGCAGAGCACGGTGACGATGAGTCCCAGGCCGATGGTCCGGCCGATGATCCGGAGATCGTAGGGATCTGTGAACATGGTGCCGACCCGGGCGAAGATGTCCATCGTGTTCGCGCCTGGTGCGGCAAAGAGGATGCCGAGCGCGGGAACGAGAAACCCGATCAGCAGGAATGCCAGCCCGGGTATGAGCAAAAGCGCTACGGTGCCGCGTCTGGTCATCGGGGCTCCTCTCCTGAAGGGGTAGCGGATCGTCACGATCCTCAGATCCGATGTAACCGGTTTCACTTACTGTACTGCGCGCTTCATGACCCGCGCTACCCCGCGGCAAGGCACTAGAGTAGATTTATCATGCTCGTAACATGAGAGCGGTCCCAGGCACCGCCCCGAATTCAACCGCCCCGAATTCAGGGGTACCGCGTCCTGGGACCGCACCGGATTGCGCAGGATGGGAGCACAGCATCGGAGCGCCCAGCATCGGAACGAGAGGAGCACGTGCAGGATATGTCTACGCTGGCCGACGTCGCTCTGCTTGCCCAGGTCTCCAAAGCCACAGCCTCGCGAGCCTTCAGCCGACCCGATAGCGTGGCTCCCCCTACTGCGCAGCGCGTGTTCGACGCCGCCGCCAAGCTCGGTTTCGTCGCCAATGCCGCAGCGCGTCAGCTGGCGAAAGGGCGCACAGGAGTGATCGGGCTGGTGGTCCCGACTCTGGACAACAGCTTCTTCACGCCGATCATCGGCGGGGCGCAGCGCCTGGGCGATGAACGCGACATGCAGCTGACTGTGGTGGTCCATCACTTCACCGCGCTGGCCGAGGTCTCCTCGTTCGAGCGGATCTCGCGCCAAGCCGATGGCTTCATCTTCGCGGCACCGCGTGGCGGTGATGAGCTGGTGCGCATGGCAGGAACCTATAAGCCCACCGTGCTCCTGGACCGCGAGGTGCCGGGGATGGACTCCGTCATCGCCGATACTGCCACTGCCTTCGGGCAGCTGACCGATGATCTGGTCATGCGAGGGCACCACGAACTTGCCTATATCGGCGGGCCGGAGGGGTCATGGCAGGACAGCAGGCGCCTTGCC
>DXGD01000344.1 GCA_019114115.1 Candidatus Nesterenkonia stercoripullorum | reverse complement strand
GGTCCCTTTCGACCCGACCGTCCACGAGGCGATCATGCACCAGCCTCACCCGGAGATCGCGGAGGACCATGTGGCCGTGGTCCTGCGCGCCGGATACCGTCACGGTGACCGCGTACTGCGTGCCGCCCATGTGATGGTCTCCTCCGGAGCCGAGGACGGGTCGGATTCCAGTTCCTGAGTCGAGTCGGTGGTGCCGCCCCGGGGCAGCTGAACCCGGGGCGGCACCACCGATGACACAGCACACCCGATGAGGGCGCCGGAGGAACTGCCGGCGGAAGGATTGCCCACGAGCAGAAGAAGGGAGGCGCCATGGCCTCGCAGGATTGGATCAATAAGGACTTCTACTCCATTCTGGGCGTCTCCCAGGACGCATCCGAGGAGGAGATCAAGAAGGCGTACCGGAAGCTTGCCCGCAGGTATCACCCTGATAAGAACCCAGGGGATGAGAAAGCGGAGACCAAGTTCAAGGACGTCGCCGAAGCGCATTCAGTGCTGGCCGACCCTGAGCAGCGCGAGCAGTACGACGCGATCCGGGCCATGGGCTCAGGAGCGCGCTTCTCAGCGGGCAGCCCTGGCTCTTCCGCCGGCAATGGAGGGTTCGAGGACCTCTTCGGCAATCTCTTCGGCGGCGGATTCGGCCGGTCTGGCCAGCCCCGCGGCGGCCAGTCGTATCCGGACGGCCCCGACCTCTCCGATCTGTTCGGAGGCATGGGCGGACGCTTCGGAGGAAGCGCACCCTCTGCGAAAGGCGCCGATCGCACTGCCAAGACTACGATCTCCTTCGGCGGCGCGATCCGCGGCACCTCTGTGGGGCTGCGTGAGCCGGACGGGCACGTCATCGACGTCCGCATTCCGGCGGGCATCAAGGACGGCCAGAAAGTCCGGGTCAAAGGCAAGGGCCAGTCCGGCCCTGGCGGCGCCGGGGATCTCATGGTGGAAGTCTCGGTGAGCCCGCACCCGCTCTACGAGCGGGACGGGGACACGATTCGCATGCATCTGCCGGTGGGCTTCGCCGAGGCTGCGCTGGGCACCACGCTGAGCGTGCCTACTGTCCACGGGGAGAAAGTGCGGATCAAGATCCCGTCTGGCAGCAGCACGGGAAAGGTCCTGCGGCTCAAGGGCCACGGGGTCAGGCGCAAGAACTCCAGCGGCGACATGCTGGTCATCCTCGACGTGCAGGTTCCCTCGGAACTCTCCGAGGAGGCCGCTGAGGCGGTGCGTGCCTACGCGGAGGCGACACGGGATATCGACCCGCGCGCCGGCCTGGAGACGCGGGCCGTGGTCTGAGCAATAGACAGCAACGACGAGCGAAGGAGAGATGACGATGGCGGCGCAGCCCAAGCGGACCGGAAGACTGCGCTACCGCGTGAGCACAGCGGAAGCGCAGGGGCAGTCTGCCGAGGACCCGCGGATGCTCCAGCCCGAGCAGCGTCACGTCGCGCTCTTCGTCATCTCCGCCGCTGCTGAACTGGCCGATATGCATCCGCAGACACTGCGTCAGTACGATCGCATCGGGCTGGTGACGCCCAGCCGGCAGGGCGGACGGCATCGTCGGTACTCACCCTTCGACGTCGAGCAGCTGCGGCAGATCCAGCACCTCTCCCAGGAGGGTGTCTCGCTGGAAGGCATCCGGCGGATTATCGAGCTGCAGAATCAGGTAGAGGGCCTCGAGCAGACCGTCGACGCGCTGCGCCGGGATCTGCGCGAGGCGCAGCGGCACTCCACCACGCCGCGGGTATTCGCGGTCGGTCCGCACGGAGATGTGGTCACGCTGGCTCGCGGGCGCCGTCCGCGGGCGCGGACCCAGGAACTCGTGGTCTGGGACCCGCCTCAGCGCTGAGCGTCCCCGCACGACGGCGCTGCCTGAGAAGACCAGCGCCGAAGAGAAGATATCGATTCTGACACGGTCCCGCGTCCGTGCCGCAGGAGCCCCGAGGTCTCGTCATACTAGAGAGATGTGTGCCTCCCGTTCCTCCCTGACGGCCTCACCTCCCGCGACACGCCGCTTGCTCGGCCTACGCCTCACAGCGACCGGGCTGGTTGCTGCGCTGGCCCTTTCCGGTTGCGCTGACACGGGGCCGGAGCCGGTCGAGGACACTGCAGAGACGCTCGCGCAGGCACTGAGTTCCGGGAACTTCGAAGACGTGACGTTCGCTTCGGGTGACCGGGAGTCGCTGACCGAGGCCGCCGAGAAGCTGCATGAGCCCTTCGAAGGCGTGACTCCTGAGGTCAGCTTGGGGGAGGTGGAGGTCGACGAGCCGCCGGAGGAATCTCCTCGGCCGGTGACGGCGAAAGTGCAGTTCGAGCATGTCTGGGATCTCGATGAAATCGGCATCGAAGAGGACGACTGGACGTACACCACCGAGGCCGATCTGGTCTACGACGAGGACGCCAGCAGCTGGAACTTCGAAGGAGACGCGGAAGCTCTCCTGCCGGACTACACCGGCCAGGAGGATGTCGGCATGGTGCGAGTGGCGGCGGATCGCGGGCGCATCATGGACGGCAATGACCGGGCGATGGTCTACAACCGCGACGTCGTGCGTATCGGCATCGACAAATCCGAGCTCGACGCCGACGATGACGACGCCGTGAGCTCCGCGGCACGTCAGCTCGCCGACGTCGTCGAGATCGACCCCGACGACTACGCGGCACAGGTCCTCGACTTCGGCGATGAAGCCTTCGTCGAGGCGATCGTCCATCGCACGGACTCGGACAGCATCACGGCCGGGGACATCGCCGAGATCCCCGGGGCGGTGGCCCGGGAGGACACTCTGCCGCTCGCCGATTCGCCGGATTTCGCCCCGCTGCTGCTCGGCCGGGTCGGCCCGGTGACGGCTGAGAACCTCGAAGACGATCCTGACCTCGTCGTCGGGGACACTGTCGGCACGTCGGGTCTGCAGGCCGCCTATGAGTCCACGCTGCGCGGTGAGCCGGGTGTCAGCATCCACATGAACGGTGAGACGCTCTTCTCCGTGGAGTCCGAATCCGGTGACGACATCGCCACCACACTCATCCCGGGGCTGCAGGATGCCGCCCAGGACATCGTCGACGATCAGGACACGACGGCCTCGATCGTGGCCATCCGGCCCTCCGACGGCAGCATCATGGCCGCGGCCAGCCACTCTCCGGATGAGAGTTTCGTCGAAACTGGCACGCAGGCGATGTATGCCCCTGGTTCGACGTTCAAGGTCGTCTCCGCGCTGGCCATGCTGCGCGAAGGGACCAGCCCTGATGACACGGTGAACTGCC
>DXGD01000343.1 GCA_019114115.1 Candidatus Nesterenkonia stercoripullorum | reverse complement strand
GGCCCAGCGCCGGGCCGAAACACCGCTGCCGGAGATAGTGGCCCGCGCTGCCGCGGCGCCGCCAGCCCTCGATGCCCATGCCGCTTTGCTCGGCGGGCGCGACGACGCCCAGGGCGTACGGATCATCGCCGAAGTGAAGCGATCCTCGCCGTCGAAGGGTGCGCTCGCTGATATCGATGACCCTGCTGAGCTGGCACGGAAGTACCAGACCGGGGGAGCATCGGTGATCAGCGTGCTCACGGAGCAGCGCAGGTTCCGCGGTTCGCTCGCCGATCTGGAAGCTGTTCGCGCCGCCGTGGAGATCCCGGTGCTGCGCAAAGACTTCATGGTCGACGAGTACCAGTTCTATGAAGCCCGTGCCCACGGCGCCGACCTGGTCCTGCTGATCGTCGCCGCGCTCGACGACGGCCAGCTGCGGCAGTTCCTCTCGCTCACCCGTGACCTCGGTATGCATGCGCTGGTCGAAGCGCATACCGAGGAGGAGATCGCACGCGCGGTCGCACTCGGTGCCGATATCGTCGGCGTCAACGTCCGCAACCTCAAGACGCTCGGGGTGGATCCCGCGCACTACGGCGCTATGGAGCGCCACCTGCCCGACGGCGTGGTTCGCGTCGCCGAATCCGGAGTCGCCGGCCCGGAAGGCGTGGCCGACTACGCTCGCCGCGGGGCAGACGCCGTTCTCGTCGGCGAGGCGCTGGTCAAGAACGGCGACCCCGCGGAGGAACTGCGGCGATTCCGCGCGGCGGGACGCTGAAAGCGCGCTGGAGCGCATCTTCGGCAGAGGCAGACCTAGACGAGAGGCACGCACGCATGAGCACAGACACCTCCTACCGCTGGGCTGAGGGTCCCTATTTCGGCGACTACGGCGGGCGCTGGATGCCTGAATCCCTGGTCGCCGCGCTCGACGAAGTGGAGGACACGTTCGGCAAAGCCACGCGGGACCCGGAGTTCATCGAGGAGTTCCAGCGCCTCTGCAAGGACTACTCAGGGCGTCCCTCGCTGCTGACGGAAGCGCCGCGTTTCGCTGCCGCCTCCGGGCCTGCACGGATCTTCCTCAAGCGCGAGGACCTGAACCACACGGGGTCGCATAAGATCAACAACGTCCTGGGGCAGGCGCTCATTGCCCGGCGCATGGGCAAAACCCGCCTGATCGCCGAGACCGGGGCCGGGCAGCACGGCGTCGCCACGGCCACCGCGGCGGCTCTGATGGGCATGGACTGCGTCATCTACATGGGTGCGGAGGACACGCGCCGCCAAGCGCTCAACGTGGCGCGCATGCGACTGCTCGGTGCCGAGGTGGTGCCCGTGGAGCACGGGTCCCAGACGCTGAAGGACGCCATCAACGAAGCCCTGCGGGACTGGGTCGCCACCGTGGAGAACACCCACTACGTGCTGGGGACTGTCGCTGGTCCGCATCCGTTCCCCGCGATGGTGCGCTATTTCCACCAGGTCATCGGTGAGGAAGCACGTGAGCAGATCCTGGAGCAGACCGGGAGGCTTCCCGACGCCGTGGCCGCATGCGTGGGCGGCGGCTCCAATGCGATAGGTATCTTCCATGCGTTCCTCGACGACTCCTCGGTCGCCCTCTACGGGTACGAAGCCGGTGGGGACGGCCTGGAGACCGGTCGTCATGCCAGCGCCATCACGCTGGGACGTTCCGGCGTCCTGCACGGGGCACGGTCCTATCTGATGCAGGACGAAGACGGCCAGACAGTCGATTCGCATTCGATCTCCGCGGGCCTGGACTACCCTTCTGTGGGCCCCGAGCACGCTTACCTCGCTGATACCGGACGGGTCAGCTACGAGCCGGTGACCGACGCGGAATGCATGGCAGCGTTCGAACGGCTCTGCCGCACTGAAGGCATCATCCCGGCGATCGAATCGGCCCACGCCCTGGCAGGTGCATTGCGGCTCTCAGTTGCCTGGGGCGCCGACGGTGAGGGGCGCATCATCATCGTGAGCCTCTCCGGCCGCGGGGATAAGGACGTGGCCACAGCAGCCGAGTGGTTCCAGATGCTACCCGGCCAGGAAGAAGCCCCCGATGAGACCGAGCCGGGCGCAGCGCCCGAGACAGGGGTGCAGGCATGAGCGGGAACAGCACCGTCGGACGTGCTCAGGACGACTCAGCGGCACAGTCGCTCAGCGCCCGGGCCATTGAGGCCGCCAGGGCACAGGGCAGATCGGCCTTCATCGGGTACCTGCCCGCCGGGTACCCCGATAAGCAGGGATCCATCGACGCGGCGATCGCGCTGATCGAGAACGGCGCCGATGTGCTCGAGATCGGCATTCCCTACTCGGACCCGGTGATGGACGGCCCGGTCATCCAGGCCGCGACGACGGAGGTGCTGCAGCGCGGTTTCCGGATCGACGAGGTCTTCGAGATCGTCGAAGCCGTCACCCAGGCCACTGGCGCCGCAGTGCTGGTCATGACGTACTACAACATCATCGACCGCATGGGCGCCGAGGAGTTCGCCCGGCGGCTGGCCGCGGCCGGAGGGGCCGGGGCCATCACCCCGGACCTGATTCCCGATGAGGCCGCCGCATGGCACGCGGCCACGGAGAAATATGGTTTGGACCGAGTTTTCCTCAGCGCACCCACCTCATCGCCGGAGCGTGTGGAGAGCATAGTGCGCGCCTGCCGGGGTTTCGTCTATGGTGTCTCACTGATGGGCGTCACCGGAGCTCGCACAGAGGTCTCCGATGCTGCCCGGCGCGTCGTGGACGCAGCGCACCAGGCAGGGGCTCAGCGCGTATGCGTGGGACTCGGGGTCTCCACGCGTGAGCATGTTCGCCAGATCGGCGAGTACGCTGACGGGGTGATCGTGGGTACGGCTCTCGTGGCGGCACTGCGCGACGGCGGCCCCGAGGCCGTCGGAGCCCTCGCTGCGGAACTGTCCGGCCGCGCCTGACGTTGAGGTGCTGCCGAGCTGACATTCAGCCCGCGGCCCTACACTTCAAGCCGTTCGTCACTATCTGAGAGGACACCGTGTCACTACTCGCTTCCGGCTTTCCAGCGCCTCCGCTGGACGGCATCGACCTGTTGGGTCCGCTGCGGCTGACGTTCTACGCGCTGTGCATTCTGGCAGGCATCATCGCGGCAGCGTTCGTGACCACGAAGCTGTGGAAGTCTCGCGGTGGCACCACGGACAATGTTCTGGACGCCATGCTGTGGGCCGTCCTCCTGGGCGTCGTCGGCGGGCGGATCTATCACGTGGTGACCTCTCCCGACGCCTATTTCGGAGAGAACGGGGAGCTCTCGCGCATCCCGCAGATCTGGAACGGCGGGCTCGGAATCATCGGCGCCATCGCCCTGGGTGCCGTGGGCGTGTGGATCGCGTGCCGGCGCTACGGGATGAAGTTCCCCGCGTTCGCGGACGCCGTCGTGCCCGGTGTGCTGCTGGCCCAGGCGTTCGGCCGCTGGGGGAACTGGTTCAACCAGGAGCTCTACGGAGCTCCCACATCCCTTCCCTGGGGCCTCAACGTGGACGCCCAGTACCGCGTTCCTGAAGTGCAGCATATGAGCCAGTCGACGCTGTTCCACCCCACGTTCCTCTATGAGAGCGTGTGGAACCTGCTGGGCTTCGTGCTGCTGCTGGCGCTCTACAAGCGCTTCCAGATCAAACAGGGACTGCTGCTGTGGACCTACGTGGCCTACTACTCGATCGGACGATTCTGGATCGAGAGCCTGCGTATCGACGAGCTGGACAAATCCACCCAGTGGATCAATATCCTCGGGCTCGAGTGGAGGCTCAACATGTGGGTCTCCCTGGCACTGTTCATCATCGCGATCGTCATGATGGTGTGGCTGTGGTCCCGGCGTCCTCGCACTGAGGCACAGTTCGTCGAAGAGCTCAGGATCTACCGGCCCGGCAGCCCGGCCCGCGCGGAGATGGCCGCTTCAGCGGCTGGCGAAGAGGCCGCTGAGGCGGGTGGAGAGCCTGCGGATTCCGATGAAGCGACTGCCGATTCGGAAGATGTGTCGCACGCCTCATCGGAGGGTGAGTCGGCCCGGGATGACGCGGAACACGAGGTCGCCCAGGGCTCGGACCCGGGTCCCCAGGACCCCAGATCCTGACTGTGGGACTTGCGCGCACAGGGCAGCGAACCGCACTATAGTTTTGATGTCTATGACAGGCGGCAGCCCTATCGCGTCACGGTGAATCGCACCCACCTGATCGCCCGGCGGGAGACTTCATGTCTCATGAGCGGGACTGCTGGCCTGACCACGGGGGAAGTATTGCCCGCGCTCTGCTGAAGATCCGTCGGAGTAGCGACACGTGATGCGTTGAGCCCACATTCTGGGGCCAATGGCGTCCCCTCCCATGAACTATCCGTATGCGGAGGAAGGAGCACCGTCATGTCCGCTCTCACTTCTTGTGAAGGGTCCGCACCACCAGACGTCGTGAACCCCTATGAGCGATTCGGCGCCTTCCCCTCGGCGTCCGGTCTGTACGATCCCGCCAACGAGCACGAGAACTGCGGTATGGCCGCAGTCGCGACGCTGCGCGGGGAGCCGGGGCACGACATCGTCGATCATGCCCTCGTGGCGCTGCGCAATCTCGAGCACCGCGGGGCGGTCGGCGGGGATGTGGGGTCAGGGGACGGCGCCGGACTGCTCACGCAGATCCCGGATGAGTTCTTCCGCGCCGTCGTCGATCTCGACCTGCCTGCTGCAGGGGAGTACGCTGCGGGTATCGCGTTCCTCCCGCAGGCCGAGGGTGAACGTCGCAGCATGTGCGAGGCTTTCGAGGAGATGGCCCTGGAGCAGGGCCTTGTCGTGATCGGCTGGCGCGACGTGCCCACCGACTCATCGATGATCGGCAAGCTGGCGCGCGACGCGATGCCGTATTTCGCCCAGGCGTTCCTGAAGCTGGCTGACGAAGAGTCCCTCGAGTTCCAAGATTCCGCTTCCGGGACCCTGGACCAACGGGCATGGCGACTGCGCAAGCGCGGACAGAACCGGCTGGGCGTGTACTTCCCGTCGCTGTCCTCGAAGACGATCACCTATAAGGGCATGCTGACCACTGCTCAGCTGGAGCCCTTCTACCCGGATCTCTCCGACGAACGATTCAAGACCACGCTGGGCATCGTGCACTCGCGTTTCTCCACGAACACGTTCCCGTCCTGGCCGTTGGCTCAGCCACTGCGCAATATCGCGCACAACGGCGAGATCAACACGGTCAAGGGCAATCGGAACTGGATGCGCGCACGTCAGTCCATGATGTCGGCTGAGCTGCTGGGGGAGGACCCGGAGTTCCTCTACCCGATCTGCACCCCGGGTGCCTCCGACTCCACCAGCTTCGACGAGGCCGCCGAGCTGCTCATGCTCTCGGGCCGCCCGTTGTCCCAGGCGATGCGGATGATGATCCCGGAAGCCTGGGAGAACCACGAGACGATGGACCCGGCGCTGCGGGCGTTCTACCAGTACCACGCGATGCTCATCGAAGCCTGGGACGGACCTGCCGCCATCGCCTTCACCGACGGTCAGCAGGTCGGCGCCGTCCTCGACCGCAATGGCCTGCGCCCGGCCCGCTACTGGGTCACCGACGACGGCCTTGTCGTCATGTCCTCTGAAGTGGGCGTGCTGGGGCTTGATCCGGCGTCGATCGTGCGCAAAGGCCGAGTCGCTCCGGGCATGATGTTCCTGCTCGACACTGTCGAAGGCCGGATCATCGAGGATGAGGAGATCAAAGCGAGCTTCGCCTCCAAGGAGCCCTGGGAAGAGTGGGTATCCGAGAACCTCATCGCGCTGGAGGACCTGCCGGAACGCCTGCATGTTCGGCACCCTCCCGGCTCCGTGCGGGTGCGCCAGCAGACGTTCGGCTACACCCAGGAAGAGCTGAAGATCCTCATCGGTCCGATGGCCTCCACAGGGGCCGAACCGCTGGGCGCGATGGGCACCGACACCCCGATCGCTGTGCTGGCTGATCGGCCGCGGCTGCTCTTCGACTACTTCGTGCAGACGTTCGCGCAGGTCACCAACCCGCCGCTGGATGCCATCCGGGAAGAGCTGGTGACCTCCATGGGCATCCACATCGGGCCGAGCGGGAACCTTCTCTCGACTGGTCAGGTGAAGTCCCGGCAGATCTCCCTGGATGTGCCGGTGATCGACAACGACCAGCTGGCGAAGATCTCCAATATCCGCAATGAGGACAACGTCAAGGTCGCGATGAAGGTTCGCGGACTCTTCCGTGTGGGCAGCACGGAGGAAGAGTTCCGTCAGCGCATCCGGGATCTCTGCGAGCAGGTCTCGGCCGCGGTCAACCGCGGCGTGACCTACATCGTCCTCTCCGATCGTGACTCCAACGCGCAGTGGGCGCCCAT
>DXGD01000342.1 GCA_019114115.1 Candidatus Nesterenkonia stercoripullorum | reverse complement strand
GAATCGGAGCTGCCGGCGAAAAGCAGCCAGAGCCCGGTCAGCAGAACCAGCGGAGCGATCCAGCGGGCCATCCATGGCAGCACCGAGGCAGGGGAGCTGCGGCTGCGCTGCACATGGTCCAGCCCGCGACCCTGCCCCAGAGCCAGCACGGCGACGGCGGCGAACAGCAGGACGGCCGATTCCAGCAGGGTGTCATAGGCGCGGAAGGCCAGCAGGACCCCGGTGACTTCGTGGCTGACCCCAGTCTCCTCGATGGAGCCTTCGAGGCCTGTCGTCCACGTCGGAAGCTCCTGCTCCGCCCGCAGCCAGGCGGCGGCGGTGACCATCGCGGTGGCCGCACCGGCGAGAAGCCCGAGGCCGGCGCGCAGCCTCAGGATGCGCCGGTCCGCTGAGGCAGTGCGGTGAGCTGGGCGGTCCTCATCCAGCGGGCCGTCCTCTGACCGCCGCTCGGGCCCGCGCACGGCCAGCCAGACCAGCAGCGCGCCGAGGATCCCGCCGCCCAGGCCAGCTTCTGCCAGCGCGACGTCGACGCTTCCCAGCCGCAGCCACACCAGGGTCATGAGGATGCCGAGACCCAGGAACCCCATCACCTGGGCGGCACGGGAACCGGCCAGCAGCGCGCATCCGGCAGCAACGACGGCGCACACCCCCAGGGCCATGTCGATTATCGGTAGCTCCCAGGTCATCGGTCGGTACCGTGTCCACTGTCACCGCGCCCCTGGGCGCTGTGATCCTGGGAACTGTGATCCCGGGAACTGTGTCTTGCGCGCTCGGCAGTACGAGCCGATGTCAACGCCGGGTTGTTCAGGGACGCCAGCAGGTGGGCTGAGACAGAAGCGGCAAGCAGCGCGAGGACCCAGGTCAGCAGGAGCAGGCCGGCGATGGGCCAGCTCCCCCACAGCATGGCGACCCCGGCCAGGAGCAGGCCCAGCCCGAGATTGTCGGCCTTGGTGAGCGCGTGAAGCCGGCTGTTCACATCGGGGAAGCGGATGAGCCCCACGGTGCCGGCGGTGAAGAAGGCCACGCCGCTGACGACGAGCAACGCTCCGACGATATCCATGATCACGGCGGCGCTCATGTGCTCTCACCCTGTCCGGCAGCAGCTGCCGGCGGGGTGCGGATGCGGGCGGCTGCACGCACTGCAGCGGTGACCACCGCGGTGGCGGTCAGAACCAGGGCGATGTCGATCATCCGCTCGGCATAGGTCAGCCTGCTCAGCAACGCGGCGACGCCGGCACCGGAGGTGGTGACCAGAAGCACGGCAAGTAGCCAGTCATCGCCTTCCCGGCGCCTCATGATCACGAGCAGGGCGACGACGAGGTTGAGAAGCAGTGCCAGCGCCACGGATATCAGCACTGCATCTACCAATGGCACTCCTGTGTCATCGTGCGTGTCATCGCGGTCGGGCGTGTTCTTTGATTTTGCCGGGTTTCCGGCTCTGACTTCAACTTATGTCGTAGTGGGGTGCAATTTCCCCAGCGGATGCGTTATCCACAGAAGTTCGCCCAGCGCTGGTCGAGGGCCCGTACCCTTGACTAGTGTTGGCAGAGCAACTGCACGGATCGGACAGGAGCACTCATGGCGGAACGGACTCCGCACCAGAACACGACGTTCGAGGTCGATGGAGGTACTGCGCACGGGTACCTCGCCGTCCCTTCGAGCGGCTCGGGGCCCGGCGTCATCGTGATCCAGGAATGGTGGGGCCTCACTGATCACATCAAGGACGTCGCTGACCGGCTCGCTGCCGAGGGTTTCGTCGCCCTGGCCCCTGACCTCTACGGCGGGTGGATCACCCATGACGGTGATGAGGCCGGTGAGATGATGAGCCAGCTGCCAGCCGAGGAGGGGGCTGCCGCACTCGCGGGGGCCACGCAGTTCCTGCTCGACAACCCGGCGGTCAGCTCCGAGACCTTAGGGACTATCGGCTTCTGCATGGGCGGGGGTTTCGTGCTCGCGCTGGCAGCTCAGCAAGGAAGCACGATCTCCGCTGCGATCCCCTTCTACGGCGTCGGCCAGGGCGTGCCGCGCTCCTATGCCGGTATCCAGGGCGCAGTGCAGGGCCACTACGGAAAGCATGATGAGATGTACCCCGTGGAGAAGGCCGAGGAGACGGAGCGGCAGCTCCAGCAGGAGTCCGGAGCTGAGGCGCAGTTCTACTACTACGACGCCGGTCACGCCTTCCACAATGACGAGAATCTGCTGGGCACCTACGATGCTGAGCTGGCGAAGCTCGCCTGGGATCGTTCTGTCTCGTTCCTGCGTGAAAAAGTAGTGTGAGACGCCGTTGAGAGGCCCCTGTGAGTGAGACGAATGCAGCCGGATTGCTGCTCGGTGCGATACCGGGCGCGACTCCTGGCAAGTGGGCCGAGCGCTGGGCCCAGCAGGTGCCCGATGTGCCGCTTGAGGTGTCGTACTTCCCTGATGAAGGGCAGCTTGAGCGCATACACCACGGCACTGTAGACATCGGCTACCTTCGGCTCCCCATCGGGAACCCCTCAACGGCAGATGCCTTCGAGGCGGGCATGGTGTGGTCCGTCCCGCAGGTTCCGGTGGCCCCCGATCCCGATGAGTATCACCGGGTGTGGCTCTATGAGGAGAATCTGGTGGCCTGCGCGTCAGCAGATCACTGGATTGCCGCCGCGGACGCCTCTGTGGAGTGGGAGGATCTCGCGGAGGAGACGTTCCTGCGGCCAGAGGGCATCGCAGAGCCTGGTCATCGGCAGGGCCAGGGCAGAGAGCTGACAGCTGAGGAACGCATGGCCCTGGAGGTCGCAGCAGCCGGTTCCGGCGTGGTGCTGCTGCCGCAGTCGGTGGCGCGGATGCTCACACGGAAAGACGTGGTGGTCAGGATCGTAGGACGGTCCCCGGCCTTCCAGGTGGGGCTGTGCTGGCTGCGTTCCCGAGACGATGACGTCGTCCAGGAGTTCATCGGCGTCGCCCGCGGACGCAGAGCATCAAGCGGTCGCAGCGCACTGGGCCGGTCGGACCAGAGCCGTCGGCCCGCGCCGGGACGTGCTGGCGCAGCCGGAGCCCGTCCTACGCAGGAAGCTGGCGGCGGAGCGCGGCGACAGCCTCGCCGACGTCAGAAGCCTGAGTCACGGCCCGGACGACCACCACGCGGTCGACGCCCACGCCGGTAAGCTCACCGATCGTGTCCTGATCCACGCCGCCGATAGCGAAGAACGGCGTCGCCGTCTCCAGCTGCGCAGCTCGGCGGGGCAGATCCAGGCCGACGGCCTGGCGGCCCGGTTTCGTCGGGGTCTCCCACACCGGGCCGGTGCAGAAGTAGTCCAGGCCGATGTCCGAATCCGCGTCACGGACCTGCTCCCAGGTGTGGCAGGACCGCCCCAGGACGACGTCGTCACCCAGCAGCGTCCGGGCTTCGGCGGTGGAGAGATCCTCCTGGCCGGTGTGGAAGACGTCGACGCCGGTCAGCGCAGCCACGTCGGCGCGGTCATTGGCTGCGGAGAGTCCGCCATATTCGTCAGCGACCTGCTTGAGCAGCGTGAGAGCGGCGATCTCGGTCTGCACGGTGACGTGCTTGTCCCGGACCTGGATGATGTCCACCCCGGCGCTGTAGGCCTCGACGAAAAAGCTGCGCAGTGCGTCGAAGTCGAGTTCGTCCACTGGACCTGCGGCGGGATCACCGATGAAACGCTGCAGATCGGTGCAGACATAGAGCCGCGAGGACAGGAGGCGTTCCCGCCGCAGCTGCCCCAGATGCGAAGGTTCAGGGGTTCTCGCCGTCAGGGATTCAGTCATGATTCAACTCTATTCCATCGGTGAGCGGGTCCGCCCGCGGAAGGAAATCCGCTGGCTCGAGGCACGTCATAACAAGTCCGGGGGCGGTCCTAGTAGGACCGCCCCCGGAACAGGTCGGCGGGATCAGGTGACCCGCGGGTTTCGCATGCCTCAGCTCTGTGCCACGAGCTTCAGGAACTCCCGGTTGAAGTCGTCCAGGTCATTCGGGTTGCGAGAGGTGACCAGGCCGTTGTCCACGACGGCGGCCTCATCCACCCAGCTCGCCCCCGCATTGACCAGATCGGTCCGCAGCGAGCCGTAGCTGGTGAGCGTACGGCCTGCCACAGCACTGATCTCCGTGAGGATCCACGGGCCGTGGCAGATAGCCGCAACCGGCTTGTGCTCACTGAAGAAGGCGCGCACGAATTCCTGGGCGTCAGCGTTGACGCGCAGTGCATCGGCGTTGAGCGTTCCGCCGGGCAGGATCAGGCCGTCGAAATCCGCTGCGGTGACACTGCCCAGCTGACGGTCGACCTCGAAGTGATCTGCGTGCTCCCAGTCCCCCTTCATGGCCTGGATTGACTTCTCGTTGGGGGAGACGACGACGGCAGTGCCGCCTGCCGCCTTCACCGCAGCGATCGGCTCGGTCAGCTCGGGCTGCTCCACGCCGTCCGTGACGAGGAGCGCAATGGTCTTGCCGTTGATCGAAGCATTCTGCTCTGTCATCCGTCTATCTCCTTAACCACATTTCGGTCGACCTGCCGGGCGACTGAGCTCATGGTGAGCAGGAGCTCGACCCAGCAGGATCTCCCATTCCGGGTAACACCACAGGTTTCGCGGCTTGTTCCCGGCGTCGTGAATTTCTTCAGAGCACTTGACTGGCGTTGCTGAAGGTG
Source organism: Candidatus Nesterenkonia stercoripullorum (assembly GCA_019114115.1). GTDB lineage: Bacteria > Actinomycetota > Actinomycetes > Actinomycetales > Micrococcaceae > Nesterenkonia > Nesterenkonia stercoripullorum. The sequence goes on along the minus strand of DXGD01000342.1, from coordinate 782 downwards.
AGACGGCCCGCGCGGGGCCGCAGCGCATTCTCATGCTCCGGGTCCGGCCCGTGGCCGACGTTGATCATCGCCAGAGTCTCCCAGCCGGTGGACTGATGCACGACCGAATCGACGCCGGCAGGATCCAGCCCGGTCATCGGCCCGACAGCGAGCCCGTGCGCACGCAGCGCCAGGATCAGGTACCCGATCTGCAGGTATGCGCTCGGCCGGCCCATCGTCTCGCGCATGCTCGGATTCTCTTCGAGCTTCTCGCGCATCCCTTCCCGGTGCGGGATGAGAGTCTGGGCATGCTCATGCCAGGCAGGATCGTAGGCTGCCACCAGAGTGAGCGGCGCCGCGGCGGTGTTCTCACGGTTGGCCCCCAGCAGGTGCTCGACGACGGCGTCGCGGGTTTCGCCGTCGCGCAGCAGGGTGAGCCGCAGGGACTGGGCGTTCATGGCCGTGGGGGCCCAGCGCAGATCGTTGTATGCGTCCTCCACCACCTGGGGATCGACCGGCTCGTCCAAGAACCTGCTTGTCGTATGGGCGCCTTCGAAGAGTGCTTCGAGGGCTTCCCGTTCCATGACAGGGCCGAGGGTGGTGGCGGTGGTCATAGGTAGTATCTCCTTCGTCGTGTCGACACATCGGCAGGCAGGAGATCTGCGTTCGCGGTGCGACATGCTCGCCGGCTGCCGGGGCACGTGCTTGCGCTGATCTCTGCGATGTCCTCTCAGAACATGGAACAGGTGGAGCCCGGAGAAACTTCCGAAAAAGAGCCCTTCCCGACCCGGATGTGAGGAAGC
>DXGD01000341.1 GCA_019114115.1 Candidatus Nesterenkonia stercoripullorum | reverse complement strand
ATGCGGTGCCCGCGTATCGATGATGAGCAGCTCGAACTCATCGGCTGCCAGATCCACCGGAATGTGCTCGAGGTCCTGGGAGGCCGTGTCGAAGAGCAGGAAGTGACCCTCTTTCGAGCACATCGCCGCGGCCTGGTCCATCAGGCCGCAGGGCATGCCCACGAACTCGTTCTCAGCAGTCTGGGCGAGCCGGGCCAGATCGAGGCCGCTGATGCCGAGCTCGCCCCCACTACGGTCGAGCCCGCCGAGGTCCAGGGCCGCGAGTCCCACCGCGCATTCCAGGGCCGCCGAGGAGGAGAGGCCCGCACCGATGGGAACATCGGAGCTGACCAGCAGATCCATCCCGGGGACCTCAAGGCCGGCCCGTTGCAGGGCCCACAGCGTCCCGGCCACATAGCTGGCCCATCCGGTGACGTCACCGGGGGCAAGCCCGTCCAGCGCGAACTGCTGGGGCTCACCGGCAGCCGGCGAATGGGCCACGACTCGGCGATCCGTGCGCGGCGCAGCGGCCACGCTCGTCCGGTAGGGGAGCGCGAAGGGCAGCACGAAGCCATCGTTGTAATCGGTGTGCTCACCGATGAAGTTGGCCCGCCCCGGCGCCTCCCACACGCCAGCCGGCGCCCGTCCGAATGTCTCCTCGAACTGCGCGGACAGGGACTGTGCCCACACTGACTGTGCCGATACAGATTCCGTCATGTTCATCAGGCCACGCTCCCCACTGGCGCCCGCAGCCGGGCGGCGATCTGCTCCGGTGCGACGTCGTTGACGAACACGCCCATCCCGGACTCCGAGCCGGCCAGATACTTCAGCTTCGTCGCCGTCCGCCGCGGCGAGAAGAGCTGCAGGTGGAGCCGGTGCAGCCCGCTCTCCGCGGACGACGGCGCCTGATGCCAGCCCGAGATATAAGGCAGCGACATATCGTAGATCCCGTCGCAGCGGATCAGCAGCTCGCGGTAGATCTCCGCGAGCTGATCCCGCTGGGCATCTTCGAGGCCATCCAGAGTCTCGACGTGCTCACGCGGATACAGGTGAACCTCTACCGGCCAGCGCGCCCACGCGGGGACGAAGGCGGTCCAGCCCTCATTCTCCAGGACGACGCGTTCCACCGCGCTGCGTTCGGCCTCGAGCACATCGGCGTACAGGTTCCGGCCCGTGCGGTCCCGGTAGTCCCGCGCCGAGTCCAGCATGGTCCGGGTGCGCGGCGTCATGAAGGGGTAGCCGTAGATCTGTCCGTGCGGGTGGTGCAGCGTCACCCCGATGTCCTCGCCGCGGTTCTCGAAGCAGTACACCTGCTCCACCGAGTCCAGGGCGAGGAGCTCGCGGGTACGGTCCGCCCAGGCGTCCACCAGAGTGCGCATCCGCTCCACCGGCAGGCCGCTCAGGCTCGTGGTGTGATCGGAAGTGAAGCAGATGACCTCGCACCGGCCGCCGCCGGGACGGTGCTCCCCGGACAGCGCGTCCGGCGAGACATCCGGGGTCGGTGCGGCCAGATCGCCATGGAAGGACGGGAAGCGGTTCTCGAAGACGGCGACGTCGTAGCTGCTCTCCGGGATCTCGGTCTGCCGCTGCGGTGTGGACGGGCACAGCGGGCACTGGTCCGTCGAGGGCAGATGGGTGCGGTCCTGGCGTGCGGCGGCTATCGAGACCCATTCCCGCAGGAGGGGGTCGTAGCGCAGTTCGGATCCGCTGGTCCGCGGCGTGCGCGGCCGCTCGTCGCGGATCGTGCGGTCCGTGGGTGCGTCGTCGTAGAAGAAGATCTCGCGGCCGTCGGCGAGTCTTCCTTCGGTGCGGTGCATCAGATGGCCTCCTGGGTGCCCAGCGTGCGCTCGGCGGGTAGCAGCACGAGATTCTCGATCTCCTCATCGAGGATCCGCTGTGCATCCTGTGGCAGATCCGCTGTGCTGATCAGCCTGCTGACTTCGGAGAACTCGGCGAATGTGCTGATCCCGACGAGCCCCCACTTGGTGTGGTCGGCCAGTAGCACGGTCTGCGCCGCAGACGCGATGATGGCCCGGTTGGTCTCTGCCTCCAGCATGTTCGGTGTGGTGAAGCCGGTGCGTTCGGACATTCCATGGGTGCCGAGGAAGGCGATGTCCAGGTGGATGTCCTTCATCGCCTGGACCGTCAGCGGACCGACGAGCGCGTCCGAGGGGGTCCGGACGCCGCCAGTGAGCACCACAGTGCTGTTTGGCGGTGGATCTGCGTAGAAGACGCCAGCTATCTGCGGCGAGTTGGTCACGATCGTCAGGTCCGGCACGGTGAGCAGCCGGCGCGCCAGCGACCACGTGGTCGTCCCAGCCGCCAGGCCCACGGCCATCCCGGCGTCTATCAGCCGGACGGCCTCTGCGGCGATGCGCTCCTTATGCCGTTCCTCCTGGGTGGATTTCGCCGCGAAGCCGGGCTCCTCCGTGCTCCGCCGGGAGGTGGCGATAGCACCGCCATGGACCTTCGTCGCGATTCCCTGAGCGGAGAGGGCATCCAGATCTCGCCGTACGGTCATGTCCGAGACGTCCAGGGACTCTACGAGATCTGCCACGCTGACCGCGCCGGACTCTTCCAGCACTTGGGCGATGCGGGCGCGTCTCTGCGCTGCGAGCATGGAGTCCTCCTGGGTTCGGGGGCGGCCCCGTGCGGCCGTCCACTGTGTGATGTGCACCATTTCAACATTTTTCATCAGATAGCACCAGATGTTGATGCTCTGAGCCGTTGGTACGCACCCTCGCTCTACCGCCGACAAGCGCCTGAACGCTGCCCTGAAGGCTCCTCAGACCCTTTCTTCCCGGCGTAAGTTTTCTACATTGTGACGGTTGACACGCTATAGCCAGTAGTGGATATTTGGTGAATAGTGTTTGTATGTGTTGATCCAGGGCAGCTCAGATGGCTTCCCGCCTACGGACGACCGATGCTCCAGTTCGTCGCAACGAAAGGCCCGACCACATCGGCGGACGCGAGCCCGACACGCTGACCGAGGTCAACGACCGCGTCAACGGCCTGCTGGAATGAGCTGACCCTTGGGCAGCCGCACGGTGGTGGTCAGGGAGGTCACGCCAGGGGTGGACGGCGTCGAGCCGAACCCGAAGGAGGGGGAGGGCAGCACGTCGGCCAGCACGCCGAGATCCGTTCCGTCCCAGCTCGCAGAGGACTCCGCGATCCGGTGCAGATCAGTCGCGGAGTACCATTCGGTGCGGCCCCCGCCGGCTGTGCCCAGCGTTCGCACGCCCCGCATGACGACGCGCGCGATCGGATCGCTCATTCTCGCCAGGGTCAGCGTGCGGCTCAGCGGGGCAGGCACCGCCCGCAGCAGCCAGCCGAGGGGATCGCGCGGCCCGACGGTGAATTCCCAGGCCAGTGGCCCGGCCTGGACGCTCCAGCGCGAGCCGCGACCGGTGCTGCCGGGAATATCCCCGGCGTCTGCGGGAGCGGCCTCCGCCGGCTCCCGGGAGACCTGGATCTCGGTGCGCAGCACCTCGTCGAACCGGTAGGTGGAGGAGACGAAGTCCGCGACCCAGTCGTCGGGGGCGAGCAGCTGCCGGTGGCCGTCGGGGTGCTCCACCATGACGTCGGCGAACGGGCCGTGCGGGGTGCGCACCCAGCATCCCAGCACCAGGCGCGTGCCGGACGCCGTGCCGGCACCGGCGATATGCCCGGTGAACCGCATCCGCTCACGGCCACCGAGCGCTGGGCTGAGCGCCCGACCAAGTCTGTGGGTCATGGTCCCACCCTAGTCAGTGCGGTGGTGCACGGTTAGAGAACCTGCAGCGCCTGGTCCAGGAGAAGGTAGCCGGCCAGGCTGTAGAGCAGGCCGACCCACAGGGCGTGGAGCAGGCTCCGCAGCGGCCGGCCGGTGGAGATCAGCAGTCCCACTAGGGCTGGGATGCAGCCGAGAACGTACCCACCGGCCACCAGCCACAGGCCGAACATCTCTCCG
>DXGD01000035.1 GCA_019114115.1 Candidatus Nesterenkonia stercoripullorum | reverse complement strand
GACCCGCGCCGGCTGGACCTGCGCTCGCTGGGCCAGGCCCGCCCGCCGGACCGTACGGCCCAGGTTGCCCTGCACCGGCGTTCTGGGCGTAACCGGCCCCACCGGGTGCCGCCGCGTACATGGGATCTGCTGCTTCACTGTGCTGGCGGTCATCCCACGCCTGCTCGCTGCCCTGTCCTGCCGATCGGAACAGTGCCACCAAGCGCTTCCGGAAGATGATCACCAGCAGGATCACGGCGATCACCACGAACGTGAGGACTCCAATCGTGATGAGGGACCCGATCGTCGGGCCCTTCGCGTCGGCGCTCAGAGCAGAGGAGGCCTCGTCGTCGGCGTCGCTGTCGGCGTTGCTCACCATGCTCAGGGTCCGGCCGTCGACTGTTGCGCCGGAGCCTGCCACAGTGTCTTCCTCGAAGCTGTTCAGCATCGGCAGCGTGACGGACTCGGTGAAGTCGCCTTCGGGGTCGCCCTGCAGGAGCGATTCAGTCACCGGGACCTCCACTGAGACGGCGTACTCGGGCCAGAACGAGAAGCCCTCGGGTAGGCTGACGCTGACCGTCGAGCCGGGAACGTAGGCTTCAAGCTGTTCCTGCAGTTCAGCGTCGTCATCGGCCTCGAACGTGACGGTGTAGACAGTGCTGCCGTCGTCCTCAGAGGTGTCCAGGGTGCCGGTATCCTCAGGGGGAGTCAGGAGCTCCTCGAAGGCATCGCCGACCTCCTCGACGCTGTCTTCGGAGGCGCGGAACTCGAAGGTGTGCGTCAGCCCGCCGCCGAGTGAGATCTCCGTGGTGGAATCTATGCTCTCCAGCGGGACGGACCGCTCGAAGGTCACGGAGAAATCCTCCCCGTCCACCGCGACCATCGTCTCGCCGTCCTCATCGGATTCGCTCGGGGAAGAGCCTTGACCCTCGGCCACGGTCCAACCGTCGGGAACAGTCACTTCGTGCTCGATGGAGGACGCGGAAGGAGACGCCACCGAGGAGTCATCCAGCGTGCCTTCATAGGTGATCTCGAACAGCGTCGGGTCTTCCGAGGAGGGCTCCTCGGCGAAGCTGATCTCGTTCGACTCCGACCCCAGCGCCGTGGCGAGGTTCTCGGTGAGCTCCTCAGGCGATGCCGAGGTGAAGGTCATCGTCCGGCCGCCGGAATACCAGTCATCCTCGACGTCCTCGCTGACCTCCGCGCCTTCGGGCGTCGCTTCGGAGAAGTAGTCGTCGACGAGTCCGCGCTGAGTCTGGCTCATCGTGCCGGCCGAGCCGAACACGATCTCCGTGGAGATGCTGCTGTCCTCAGCGATCGTGTTGCGCACGATCACTCCGTCGAAGCCGTTGTCCTGCACGTCGTCGATCCAGATGGCGATCGAGCTCGACGGATAGGTCTCGTCGTCGAAGGAGACTTCGGACTCGCCATCGCCGGCGAACACGAGGCTCTCGAGTTCTTCATCGATGGCGCCGTCGGAGACCAGCGCCTCCGGGATCCACTGGAGCAGGTCCGCGGAGGTGAAGTTCTCATCGACACTGAGCCCTTCGACCAGGGGATTGTCCGTGACGGAGACGTCTATGGTGGGGACGAGGTCGACCTCGCCGGCGTCGAGCAGGTCCTGCACCTTGGACTCGTAATCGTCCATCGACTCGAAGTTGAGCACGAAGGTCGCGCGGGCGCCGTCGTCGCCGGTCTCCATGCCGTCATAGGTGAGGGCGTCGGGGACGTTGTCGCTCAGGGCGTCATCGATATCGTCGATATCGAGATCCTCCTGCTCGATGTCCTCTTCATCCAGGATGGCGACCATCGTCCGGGAGCCCTCTTCCTCGCTCTCGAGGGAAAGCTCAGTGTCTACAGCAGCCCCGCAGCCGCTGACCACGAGAGTGAGAAGGGCGACGGCGGCAAGTGATGCCCGAGTGCGTGCCCTCACAGGATCACCGACTCCAGCAGGGCCGCCATGACGATCCACGCCACGATGACCAGGATCAGCCATACCGCGGTGAACAGCACGTGAGGGATGAGCGGTGACTTCCGGAACTGCACGGTGCGGTTGATGCCTATATAGATGACCAATTCTGCAGCCAGGCTCAGCAGGGCGATCACGAAATAGGCCGCGAAGAGCACCAGTATCGGGAACAACGTGCCGGGGATCAGCAGCAGGATGAACGTAGCGGCGTAGACCGCGATATGGCCGACGTAGGCCGTGGCCATGATCCCCGCTCCCACGGAGAAGGGCTGTGGTACGCCTCGAACGCTGAATACCCATTTCAGGGTGAGGGCACGCAACACGAAGACGACCGCGGAGAACGCGAATGCGATAAGGAACAGCGCGACATAGTTTCCGAACCCGATCGAGAAGTAATTCGGACTCTGCATTCCGGGTGAGGCCCCGAATGATTCCGCCATGTTCATCGCGGCATAGTTGGCGCGGAAGACAGTGCGCGCGATCGTCGTGGTGAAGAACAGTCCGGCGATCAGCGCGGCAAGGGCGAACGATACGACCCAGAACAGCGGTGTCCGCCGCGCGAGCGCCAACGCTTCCAGCGGGTATCCGCGCAGAATGTGCATGAGCGCTGCCGGCTGCGCCTTCAGCCCGGCAAGGATAGCGGTGCCTGTATCCCCGCCTGGTGAGCCGCCGCGGTGCTGGGGGCCTACTGGGCCGTGGTCGCCGTAGCCGGGGCCGTACCCGCCGGGTCCGCCGGGGCCGCCCGGTCCGTATCCGCCTGGCCCGTATCCGCCTGATCCGGCAGGTCCACCTGGCCCACCTGGGTCGAACCCGCCGGGGCCACCTGGGCCATACCCGTCGGGGGCGCCCGCGCCGCCCGGGCCTGGTCCGTAACCGCCCGGGCCAGCAGGGCCCGAATAGCCTGGGCCCGTCTGACCGGGCGCGCTCTGGGTGTGGTGTGGATCCCCGGGGTCTCCATATCCGGGGCCCT
>DXGD01000340.1 GCA_019114115.1 Candidatus Nesterenkonia stercoripullorum | reverse complement strand
GGGTATGAGCTCAAGGGCCCGCTCCTCTTTGAGATCGACGGGACCGCCGGGAAATGCTCGGCGTAGGCCAGGCCGAGCTTCGTGCCATAGGAGAAGCCGAGGTAGTCCAGCGTCTGCTGCCCCACTGCGGCGCGGATGATGTCCATATCCCGGGCGGCCGAGACGGTGTCCACGTGGCCCAGCGATTCTCCCGTGTTCTGCAGGCACTTCTCGCCGAGCTCGGCGGACTGCTCCAGTGCCTGTTCGTAGGCCGCATCCTCGTCCAGCTGCGTGTCCTGCTCCATCTCGCGGTATTCGTCCATCTCGTCGTCGGAGAGGCACTCCACTGGAGCGGAACGGTCCACGCCCCGGGGGTCGAAGCCCAGGATGTTGTACTGCTGGGTGACTTCTGTGGCGAACAGGAAATCTCCGGTCTCGATGACGAGGTCGACTCCGGAGGCCCCGGGCCCGCCAGGGTTCGTCAGCAGGAAGGGCGGATCCTCTCCCTCGGCGGTCTCGGAACTGATGATGTCGATGCCGAGTTCGGCACCATCGGGATCGCTGTAGTCCGCTGGCACGCGGACAGTGGCGCAGAGCATCTCATCTTCGCAGTCCTCCCAGCTCAGATCCTGTTCGTAGAAGGCTTCCAGAGCCGCGTCATAGCTGGGGGCTTCCTCCTGGGACTCCTCCTGCTGGTCCACGCAGCCGGAGAGCAGAAGCCCGGCAGCGCTCAGCGACACGATGCTCGTGCGCAGCGGCATTCCTCGTCTCACGGACAGGGCCCCCTTCAGGGTCGTGCGAATACAGGGTCGTGCGAACAGCGAGTCGTGCTGAATCAAGGTCGTGTGGCCTGCCGGTCGGACCCTCGTGCGGTGATGAACCGCATCATGAGCGCTTCGATCGCCAGCAGCGGCGGGACGTTCTGAGTGATTCTCTGCCGTGCCGCCACGATGGCGTCCAAGCACGCCAAGGCATCCTCTGCTGACTGTTCTTGGGCATAGGCCGTCAGCTCGGCGCGCAGATGATCGTTGATGAGCTCGACGTCGGCGCCCAGTTTCACGCTCAGCACGTCCCGGAAGACTGCGGTCAGGTCGATGAGTGCCCGGTCGAGAGAGTCAGCGACGGCCCGCTTCTCGCGGCGAGTGCTCTCTTCCTCGAGCTTCTTGAACTGGCTGCGCAGTTTCGCAGGGATCTTTTCCTCAGGCTCGAGCCCGAGCGAGCGGCGCAGTGCGGTCTGCTCGCGGCTGAGCCGCTCCGCGGAGGACGACGCCGCATCCGCCTGGCTCGTCTGCACGAGCGTGCCAGCGGCCTGCACGGCCTCGGAGGAGGTTGTGATGCGCAGCGGCAGTGTCACCACAGCCTCCCGCCGGGACCGGGCCTCGGCGTCGCGGGCGAGCCGGCGGGCCATGCCGATATGGTTCTGCGACACGCGTGCGGCGAAGTGAGCCTGCTCGGGCTGGAGCCCATCGCGATCGACCAGCAGCTGGGCCACGGCATCGGTGGGGGGAATGCGCAGGCTGACCAGCCGGCAGCGCGAGCGAATCGTGATCAGCACATCGGCCGGACTCGGCGCGCAGAGAATCCAGATCGTATGCGGCGGCGGTTCTTCGATGGCTTTGAGGAGCACGTTCGTTGCACGCTCTGTCATGCGATCAGCGTCCTCGATGACGATGACCCGCCACCGGGCGCCCTGCGGCCGGTCCTGCGCCGTCGTGACCAGCGCCCGCACGTCCTCGATGCGGTAGGTCACATTGTCTGTGGAGACCGTGGCGACAGAGGGATGCGTGCCGGCCGTGATCATCGCGCAGGAACGGCAGGATCCACACCCCCGAGCGCGCGGATCGGTCACGTCGCAGTTCAGCGCGGCGGCGAAGGCTTTCGCCGCATTGGAGCGACCTGAGCCCGGGGGGCCGGTGAAGAGCCAGGCATGGGAGGGCCGGTCGGTGGCCACCGACGTGCGCAGGTACTCGACGATGTCGTCCTGGCCGACCAGTTCGGCGAAAACCGCAGGCCGATCGTTTCCGTGCGCTGACACCTCGTTCTGTGCGGGCATCTCAGGCTCCTCCGCTGCGCTGTGCCAGGCCCGGGTGGCTGGCCACCAGGTCTTCGAGTGCGGGCCGGATGGCCTGGTGCAGCTGCTCCGCGGGCGCAGCGGCCTCCAGCACGAGGTATTTCTCCGGTGCGGCGGCGGCCCGATCCAGGAACGCCGCACGGAGCACGCCATGGAATGCTTCATCCGCTGACTCGATGCGGTCTGCGGCACCCTCGCGCTCGGCACGACGTCGGGCCGCAGTGCTGGGCTCCACGTCGAGCAGAATGGTCAGGTCCGGCACCAGCCCTTCGGTCGCCCAGGAATTGATCGATGCGACGTCCTCGACGCCCAGGCCCCGGCCCGCTCCCTGGTAGGCGATGGAGGAGTCGATATATCGGTCGCAGAGCACTATCGCCCCGCGGCGGACTGCGGGGCGAATGCGCTGGGCCACGTGAGCCGCACGGGAAGCCGCGAAGAGCAGCGCCTCCGTGCGGGGATCCACCTCACCGCGTCCGTGCTCCAGCACCAGCTCACGGATGCTTTCCCCCACTGTTGTCCCGCCGGGCTCACGGGTGCGCTCGACGTCGTGGCCCTGCTCCTGAAGCCAGCGCTGAAGGAGGTCGAGCTGCGTCGTCTTGCCGGCGCCGTCTCCGCCTTCGACGACGACGAAGAGCCCCGGGCCCTCGAGGCCAGCCGTGGCGACGTCGGCAGCCTGGACGTCAGCAGCCTGGCCGGCCGAACCTGATACTGATTCTCCACTCACCCCTCTAGCCTATCGACCACCAGCGACACTGACGGATACCGGGTGAGGGATCGGGCAGGGTATAGCGTAGTGGTGTGGACCAAGACTTCGACGCAGACTTCGCCGCAGATCCAGCCGCAGATCCGGCACAGCCCGCGCCCACCACCGGCGCACCACGGGATTCCGGCACGCCGCGCGCGGCCGGGCTGCATCCGGAGACCCTCATCGTCTCGCGCGGGCGCGGCGGCCACGGCCCGGGGCGTCCGATGAATCTGCCGGTGGACTTCACCTCCACGTACTCCTACGCGCCGGGTGCCGGCCATGGCCCCGCGCCGTCACAGCTGGAGGAGGGGCTCGACGCCGACTCGGCCCTCGGCGGCAGCAGCGAAGGACAGGCCGCGCCGGACTATGCCCGCGAGGGTGTGCCGTCGTGGGTGCCGCTGGAAGACCTGCTCGCCGAACTGGAAGCCGCTCCGGGCACTCAGGCCTCAGGCCTGCTGTTCAGCTCCGGGATGGCAGCCCTCTCAGCCGTGGTGCACCTGATGCGTCCGGGCGGGC
>DXGD01000339.1 GCA_019114115.1 Candidatus Nesterenkonia stercoripullorum | reverse complement strand
TGCCCTTCGCGCTCCCCTACCGGACGAGCGTGGCCGCTGCGCCGCGCACGGATCGCCGGGTCGTGGCGCATTCGCCGACTGCCGGTGAGCCGCAGCAGTTCGCGCTGGACGGGCTTGCCCCCGGTGACGTCACCGGATGGGCCAGCTATGTGGCCGGGATGCTGTGGGCGCTGCAGCAGGCCGGCCATGAGGTCCCCGGGATGGATCTGCTGGTCTGCTCCGATGTGCCCATCGGTGCGGGCCTCTCCTCCTCGGCGGCCCTGGAATGCGCCGTGGGACTCGCGGCCCGGGACCTCGGCGGGATCGACCGTAGGGGAGGCGCGCTCGGCGCGCTCGGCATCACCGGCCTCGATCTGGCCCGGCTCGCCCAGACTGCTGAGAACGAGTTCGTGGGCATGCCCTGCGGCCTGATGGACCAGGCCGCGGCGATGTGCTCGAAGGAGGGTCACTTCCTGCTCTTCGACACGGCCTCCCAGGACCTCGAGCACATTCCGGTGGATCTGGCAGCCGATGAGTTCGAGCTGCTCATCATCGATACGCGGGCACCGCATCGCCTGGTCGACGGCGCCTATGCCCAGCGCCGTCGGGAATGTGCCCAGGCTGCCGCTGAGCTGGGGTTGGAGAGTCTCCGCGAACTTCATGAACAGCCACAGGCGCAGGACCGCATCGCCTCGATCGCGGACCCCGCGGCACGACGTCGAGCCCGGCACGTGGTCAGTGAGAATCACCGGGTGATCGAGACGGTCCGCCTTTTGCGCTCCAGCGACGTCGGCGGCACAGGCGCGCAGCTGAGCGCCTCCCACGCCTCCCTGCGGGACGATTTCGAGGTCACCGTGCCAGAGCTCGACGTCGCGGCCGACACCGCCGTGGCGGCAGGGGCACTGGGCGCGCGCATGATGGGCGGAGGGTTCGGCGGCTGTGTGATCGCGCTGATCCCACGACGCTCCGCGGAGGTCATCCGCCAGGCGCTGCGCGATGCCTTCGCTGAGAGGGGATTCACCGCACCGGAGTTCCTCCAGGCGATGCCCGCCGCGGGTGCCCGGCGCGTGTCCTGAGTTTGCACCCGGTCATTGGGGCTGGCGGCCAGTGGCGACTAGTGGACCAGCTCCACTGGGAAGTCGTAGTGCTGGCTCAGGACCCGGGCGATCCCTTCGTCGTCGTGCGAGGTCGTCACCACATCGGCGGCGGCCTTGGCCTCGGGAATGCCGTTGCCCATGGCCACGCCCAGCCCGGCCGCAGCCAGCATCGTGACGTCGTTGCCGTTGTCGCCGAAGGCGGCAGTCTGCTCAGGTGAGATGCCGTGGGCGGCGCAGAAGTCGCGTATGGCCGTGCTCTTGTCGACGCCGGCGGCGGTGGCCTCCATGTAGATCGGCGAGGAGTAGGCCAGCTCCATCTGGCCCGCGTACCGGGCCCGCAGCTCGGCCTCCACCTCTTCCAGCTGCGGACGAGGAGCGCTGAAGAGGACTTTCGTGGGATCGATGCCGGGGTCGGTGAGATCTTCGACGACTCGCACGACCAGGTCGTTTCCGCGCGCCTCATGATCCACCTGAGGATTCTCCCGGCTTTCGACGACGAGCTCGGCGCGGTGCGGCAGCATGAGCGTGACCCCATGGTCACGACCGGCGCGAATCAGCGAGGCTGCGAGCCCGGTCTCCAAGGGGTGCTCCGCCAGCGTCTCACCCGTGGCCTGGTCAACCACGACCGAGCCGTTGAGCCCGGCGAAGATCAGATCATCGCCCAGGCCGAGCCTGTCCGCGAGCGCGTGCAGACCCGGGATCGGTCGGCCCGAAGCCAGCATGATCCGCGTGCCGGCCGCCCGCATCGCCTCGAATGCTCGCAAGGTACCGGGCAGCGGGCGCTTGCCCGAATCAAGCAGAGTGCCATCGATGTCGAAGGCGACGAGGGCAAAAGGGGCAGTCATGAAGGTCCTTCGCGGGGTCAGCAGTGTCGGTCGGTCATTGGCGGGCGGCCTCGGGCACCTCAGAGCACGGACGACGTCGGGCGCGCCTCGCCGTCGTGAGAGCGTATGGGTCATGCACGAGCGTAGCGCACCCGGACCAGCCTCATGCGACGCTATCCGCGACGCCGCGGCCTCGCCCCGGCCACAGAGCGGGGCCCGGTCAGGGTGAGTCCATTGCTGAGCACCACGATCAGCACACCGATCCAGGCGATCAGCGGCAGTTCCTCCTGAAGCAGGAGCAGCCCGATGATCGCGGCGAAGAGCGGGTTCAGTGACATCCCCACCCCGAAGATCAGAGGACTGATATGTCGCAGCACAATCAGGTCCAGCGCATAGGGAACCGCCGTGGAGAGCAGGCCGGCTACCGCGGCGAAGAGGTATGCCTCGATCGGGGGCTGAGCATGCCAGATAATCGTCACCAGCACCGGAAGCATGCCCAATGAGGACAGGATGGTGGCTGCTGCCGTTCCCTGCACACCCTGCACGCGCGCTCCGACGACCCGGTTGGTCAGAATGTAGCCGGCCCAGCAGACACCGGCGAATACCGCGATGCCGATACCGAGGAAGTCGGTGGTGGGACTGGGCCTGGTCAGCAGCACCACCCCGGCAAGGGCCAGCCCGGCGGCGACGAGGTCCCGCGGCCTACGGGAGGACCAGATGGCCACCCCGAGCGGGCCCAGGAACTCGATGGTGACCGCCGTGCCCAGGCCGATTCGCTCCAGCGCGGTGTAGAGCGCGGCATTCATCGCCGCGAAGAAGAAGGCCAGCAATGCCACTGAGCGCCACTGCGGTCCGGTGAAGCTGCGCAGCCTGGGCCGCGCGATGGTGCACAGCACGATGGCCGCCGCCACCTGGCGCACCGCGACCACGCCGAGCGGACCGAGGGTGGGGAAGGCGAAGGATCCCACGGCGGCGCCTGTTTGCGTGCTCATTGCGCTGGTGCTGATGACCGCCAGACCGCGGCCGGGCCTTCCCTCTAGCGTGCTTCCCATATATGCATTCTCGGGTGTGCTCAGATCGGCACCTAATGCGCCGAACATGCCTGATATACGCTTAACGCATGAGTTGGGACCTTCGGCATATTCGCTGCTTGGTGGCGGTGGCTGACAGCGGCAGCATCACCGATGCCGCTATAGAACTCGGAGTCTCACAGCCCCAGGCATCCCGCACGCTCAAAGCACTCGAGGCCGCCTGGGAGATGAACCTGGTGACCAGGACCAGCCGCGAGGCAGTGCTCACCGCCGAGGGCCGGCGCGCAGCCGAGCAGGGCCGGCATCTGCTGGCCTTCGCAGAGTCCATCGCGGACACCGCCCGTGGTATTCGAGTCATACGCCTAGGGTATGTTTCCACGGCAGCCGGACGCCACAGCCCCGCACTGCAGCGGCGCTGGCGGGAGGCGGGACTCAATGTCGACCTCAGGCTGGTTCACCACGAAGGACAGTTGGCCGGACTCGGCGAGGGCCTCTGCGATGCTGCCGTCCTGCGACACCGCCCGGATTCGAGCACATACTTCAGTCAAGAAGTGGGCACCGAACAGCTGATGGCTGCCTGTGCGGATAACGATATGTGGCGAAATCGGCGGAGGCTGAAGCTACGCGACTTCGCCGGGCGTCCACTGGTGGTCAACCGGCACTCCGACCGGGATCCGGTTGCCTGGCCGACCGGGCTCGAACCCATGACGGCCTTCGAGGTGGCCGATACCTACTCCTGGCTCGATGCGATCGCGGCTGGCCGGGGCGTGGGAATCACCACGGAGGCCACGGCCCATCAGCATCGGCCGATCGGCCTGCGCTATCTGCCGATCACGGATGCGCCTGCAGTTCAGGTTCGGTTGGCGTGGCCGCGAGGGCAGGACATTGCAGGGTTGCGCCATCTGCAGGAGATCCTGCGCTCTCTCTACGCTCATCGCCATCCCTGAGACATTCGGCGGAGGATCTGCATAACGGCTCTGCTCCGGGTGCTCACCGCTATCCCACCAGTAGCCGCACGCATCAGGTGCGCCGCTCTGCCTCAGAAGTCCCGCGCCATGTCCTGGAATCGTGCGTAATGGCCCTGGAAGGCGACGACGATGTCCTTCGTCGGCCCGTTACGGTTCTTGGCCACGATGATGTCCGCTTCCCCGGCACGCTCGGACTCCTTGTTGTAGACCTCCTCGCGGTGCAGCAGCATCACCATATCGGCGTCCTGCTCGATCGAGCCCGATTCACGGAGGTCGGAGACTTGCGGCTTCTTATCGGGACGGGACTCCGAGCCACGGTTGAGCTGTGAGAGCGCGATGATCGGCACATCCAGCTCTTTGGCGAGCAGCTTCAGCGTACGGGAGAACTCGCTGACCTCCTGCTGACGGGACTCCACGCGCTTGCCCGAGGAGAGCAGCTGGAGGTAGTCGAGCACCACGAGCTTCAGATTGCTGCGCTGCTTGAGCCGGCGGCACTTGGCGCGGATCTCCATGAGCGACATGTTCGGCGAGTCGTCGATGAACAGCGGCACATCGTTGAGCCGGTCCACCGCCTCGGACATCTTCTCCCAGTCCTCATCCCGGATATTGCCCTTGCGCAGGTCGCCGAAGAGGATCCGGGACTCCGCCGAGAGCAGGCGCATCGCGATCTCATTGCGTCCCATCTCCAGGGAGAAGAATGCTGCCGTCATGTTGTGCTGCACAGCGGCAGCGCGGGCGAAGTCTAGCGCCAGCGTCGACTTGCCCATCGCCGGGCGCGCCGCGATGATGATCATCTGACCGCCGTGGAAGCCGTGGGTCAGCTCGTCGAGTTCCCTGAACCCGGTGGGAATGCCGGTCAGGCCGCCGTCGTGCGAGGAGTTGGTCTCGATCTCGTCGATCGTGGGGCCGAGCACTTCGGAGAGCGAGACGTAGTCCTCGGACTGGCGATTCTCGGCGACGTTGTAGATATCCGACTGGGCCTGATTGACGATGCCCTCGACTTCGCCGTCGGCCGTGTGGCCCAGCTGGACGATCTTGGTGCCCGCCTCGACAAGGCGTCGCAGAATCGCGCGTTCGCGGACGATCTCCGCGTAGAAGGCAGCGTTGGC
>DXGD01000338.1 GCA_019114115.1 Candidatus Nesterenkonia stercoripullorum | reverse complement strand
CCCCTGAGCCCGCCATCTACCTCGGCGAGTACACCACGCTCGTTGCTGTGCAGGGCGAAGGCGGCGAGATCATCGAGCTGGAAGCTGCATTCACCGTTGTCGACGGCACCGAGGACGAGGACCAGAACGGAACGCCGGGTGACGGCGAGACAGCACCACCTGAGGACGACGGCTCCAGCGCCCCGCCCTCAGATGGTCACGACGAGCAGGTGCCTCCGGAGGGTGACGGCGATGCCGAAACCCCGTCCAAGGGCGAAGGCCATGACGAGCAGGTCCCCGCGCATGACGAAGCCGAATCCGGAACCCCGTCCAAGGGCGAATACCAGCAGGCTCCGTCGCACGATGACGGCGGATCCCTGACCAAGGACGACGGCGCTCACCACGACGCCGAGCATTACGCCGACCACCACGACGGTGACGAGCTGGCCAACACCGGCTCCAACCTCACCGCCGGAATCTTGTCCGGTCTGCTCGTGGCGCTGGGTGCTGGTCTGGCGTTCTTCGGCTACCGGCACCGCATCGGACGCCACTCAGCGTAACGCCGAGGTCTCACCTCAGCTGAGCTGAGGCATATACGCGACTGGCGGCGGCAGGCTCATGGAGACCTGCCGCCGCCAGTCGCGTATGACAGGCCCTCGACGGGCCCATGGCTTACCGTAGAGGAGTATTCATCGCGCACCCCTCCACCACGCGCCCGCCGCGCATCACACGCCACGCACTGCAGAGAGGCAGAGGTCATGGAGCCACAGGAACTGCTGGAACTGTTCAGATCTGGAGCGGGCACCGCGGATCTCGTGGACGAGATTCCCGCAGATCCTCAGTCCTGCAATACCCAGTTCCGCCAGTTCGGAGCGGCCACTCGCTTCAGCGGCACGATTCGCACCCTGCGCTGCCACGAGGACAACGCGCTGCTGAAGCAGACGCTGCAGACTCCCAGCGAGGGCGAGGTCCTCGTCGTCGACGGTGGGGGCTCGCTGCGCTGTGCGCTCATCGGTGACGTGATCGCGCAGATCGGTGTGACGTCGGGGTGGGCGGGAGTCCTGGTGCACGGCGTGGTTCGCGACGTCGTCGCTCTGCGCGAGATGCCGATCGGGATCAAGGCGCTGGGAAGCAACCCGCGCAAGAGCAGCAAGACCGGTGCAGGAGAGACCGGGGCCCATGTCACGTTCGGTGATGTGACGTTCCGGCCGGGAGACTTCCTGGTCAGCGACGAAGACGGCGTGCTCGCGCTCGGTGACTAGAGGCGGCAGCTCGGAGCTGCCATCTCACGGCTGCTACCTCACCGCTGCCGATCCGCCATCTCAGCCCCCAGCGCCGTCGTCCATCCCCTTCTTGACCTCCGAAGCGTAGCGGTCGACGTACTGCTGCCCGGAGAGGCGCATGATCTGGTACATGATCTCATCGGTGACCGCCCGCTGGGCGAAACGGTCCTTCGGGTGGTCATAGTAGGCGCCAAAAGTCAGCGGTTCCCCGGCGATCATGCCGACGCGGCGGATGTTCGGCACCTTCTTGCCGATCGGCTGCACTTTGTCCGTGCCGATCAGGGCAATGGGGATGACCGGAACCTGCGTCCCCAGCGCGATCCGGGCCACCCCGAGCTTCCCGCGGTAGAGCCTGCCGTCCGGGCTGCGAGTGCCTTCCGGGTAAATGCCCAGCAGCTCTCCGTCGCGCAGCACCCGCTCGCCCGCCTCCAGGGAGTTCTGGCTGGCTTGCCCGCCCGAGCGATCCATCGGAATCTGGCCGGTGACCTTGAAGAAGTTGCGCTGCGCCCAGCCCACGGGGCCCTGTTTCACGAAATAGTCGTTCTTCGCGAGGAAATGAACCGGACGGGGCACTTTCACCGGTATGAAGATCGAATCGGAGAAGGAGAGGTGGTTCGACGCCAGAATAGCCGGACCCTCTGCCGGAATATTGTCCAGTCCTTTGACCCAGGGCCGAAAGGCCGTATTGACCAACGGGGCGACGACGAACGTCTTGGCTACGTTATAGAACGTCACGGGGCCGTCCCTTTCAGGTCTGCGCGAACGACTGCGGAATCTGCTACCTGACTACTGTAAGTCGTTGCGTCGTCTTCTAAGGTGAGGGCATGGATCTCAGCACTTGCGGTGTCGTCGTGTATCACGGGTTCACCTCCACTCCGGCATCTGTTCTGCCGCTGGCCGACGCGCTGCGGACAGCCGGATGCACTGTCGCCGTGCCCTCTTTGCCAGGGCACGGGACGGCCTGGCAGGACCTCGAGAGGCGCAGCGCTGCGGAGATTCTGCGCGCAGGCCTTGCCGCCTACGATGCGCTGGCGACGACGTGCACCCATGTCATGACAGCGGGCCTGTCGATGGGCGGCGCAATAGCACTTCACGTGGCCGCGCGGCGTCGAACAGCGGGGGTCATCCCGATCAACCCCGCGCTGCGGCTCAAGCCCTTCACCGGTGTGGGTGCGGCGCTGCTGGGACGAGCGGTCCGCACGATACCGCCGATCGCAGGTGACATCGCACTCGACGGTGTCGTCGAAGAGGCCTATGAGCGCACCCCGCTACGAGGCGTCGTCCAGCTCTCCGCCATGGGCAGGCAGGTCCGCAGGGAGCTGCCGGGCGTCCGCGAGCGCGGCACGCCGGTCCTGCTCATGCGATCAGCGCAGGACAATATCCTTCCGCAGGCTTCAGCGGATACTCTGGTTTCAGCACTCGATCCATCGCAGCTGACGGTGCTGACCCTTCAGAACAGTCTGCACGTGGCCACCCTCGATCACGACGCAGACCTCATAGGGCGCGAATCAGTCGCATTCCTGGCACGTCAGCTGGCAGCCGACCTGTGGTGAACAGCCGGCTGCGGAGGATCATCGCGACGGATGCGCCATGACGGACAGGAGCCAGCCCCAGATGATGAGCAGACCACGCGACGACGAGCCCAGCTCGCTCTTCGGGCGCAGCGGCAAGGCCCGCCCGATTTCCGGCAGCGGCCGGGGGCCACGCGACTATTCGCCCAGTGACGATCCCCTCGAGGAGATCGACGACTTCAAGCCGCCGAACCCGAAGAGCCCCCTTGCCGGCGCCCGCCCGGCGACTGTGCTCGGCGCCCTCCTGGCGATCGGCGGCGTGATCGCGGTGATTCTCGTGTCCGTGGTCCCGGCGAACACCCCCGGGTGGAGCATTCCCGCCCTGGTGGCCGTCACCATCGCAGGAGTGGTGGTGCTCTTCGCGCAGATGCCGAAGAACCGAGGCGGATCGGGAGACGGTGCCCAGGTCTGAGCGACACCACCTAGGCAGCAGGCCCTGAGTGTCATACCTGAGCACCACACCGCGAACACCGCACCGCGAGCACCCCATCCTGCGCGGTGAACGCTGAGCTAGACACGCGACGTCACGGCGCGGGAATTAGCCAAGAAACCCTCTCTCCTGGATAATTACTGTGAAGTAGGACACGCAATGCTGGCGATCAGAGCAGGGAGTGCAACTGTGGCGGAATACGCGGTACCCAAGGTCAAAGATGTCCCCGCTGACTTCAATGCGACGGACCTTCTGGAACGGCAAGTCCGGGAGGACCCCGGCAATGCGCTCTTCGGCCGTCAGCTCAGCCCGGGCGTGTGGACCGATGTCTCAGCCCGCGAGTTCCATGACGACGTCGTCCGGCTCGCCAAAGGGCTGATCCACCGCGGTATCGAGGCTGGCGACAGCGTCGCCATCATGGCTCCCACCCGCTACGAGTGGACGCTGCTGGACTTCGCCATCTGGTACGCCGGGGCCGTGACCGTGCCGATCTATGAGACCTCCTCGCCCTCGCAGGTGGCCTGGATCGTCAGCGATTCAGACGTGAAGATCGTCTTCGCCGAGAAGGAGCAGCATGAGAAGGTCGTGGACCGCGCTATCGCCCAGGAGAAGCTCGACGGCGTCCGGCACCTGCTCACCATCGAAGGCACTGACCTCGATGAGCTCCGCAAGGAGGGCGCGGACGTCAGCGATGAGACGGTCGAGAGCCGGCGCTCCGCGGCGAACCTCGACGACGTCGCCACGATCATCTACACCTCCGGCACGACGGGACGCCCGAAAGGGTGCGAGCTGACCCACGGCAACTTCAGCGAGCTCTCGCTGCAGGCCACGACGTCGTTGGGCAATGTCGTCAACAAGGACGCCTCGACGGTCCTCTTCATCCCGCTGGCACACGTCTTCGCCCGGTTCATCTCGGTGCTGGCCGTGGCCGGGGGAGTCCGGGTGGGCCACACTTCGGACATCAAGCAGCTCGTCGACGATCTCGGGACATTCCAGCCCACGTTCCTCCTGGCTGTCCCACGCGTCTTCGAGAAGATCTACAACGCCGCCATGATGAAGGCGGAAGGCGATGGCAAGGGCAAGATCTTCGCCAAAGCCGCCGATACCGCTGTGGCGTGGTCCGAGGCGAAGGAGAAGGGCAAGGTGCCTTTCGCGCTGGGTGTCAAGCACACGCTGTTCGACAAGCTCGTCTACTCCAAGCTGCGGGCCCGCATGGGCGGCCATGTCACCCACGCCGTCTCGGGTGGTTCGCCGCTGGGCGCCCGGCTGAGCCACTTCTTCAACGGCGTCGGCGTCCATGTCCTCGAGGGCTACGGCCTGACCGAGACGACGGCGCCGATCACCGTGAACACCCCTGATCACTCCAAGATCGGGACCGTCGGACGCCCCCTGCCCGGCTGCTCGGTGAAGATTGCGGACGACGGCGAAATCCTGGGCAGGGGCGTATGCATCTTCACCAGCTACCGCAACCGCCCTGAGCTGATCGAGGACTCGTTCACCGAGGACGGCTGGTTCCGCACCGGCGACGTCGGCTCGCTCGACGATGAAGGCTTCCTCACGATCACTGGTCGGCAGAAGGAGATCCTCGTGACTGACGGCGGCAAGAACGTCTCGCCGGCCCAGCTGGAGGATCAGATCCGCTCCGATGCCATCGTCAGCCAGGTCGTCGTGGTGGGGGACAACCGGCCGTTCATCGGAGCGCTGATCACCCTCGACGCGGAGACGCTCCCGCAGTGGCTGCAGTCGCGCAACATTGACCCGGAGACACCGATGAGCGACCTCATCGTGCGCGATGACATCCGCTCGCATATCCAGTCTGCCGTCGACAGCGCCAACGAGACCGTCTCCCGCGCTGAGTCGATCCGCGAGTTCAGGCTCCTGGACACTGATTTCACGGTGGAATCCGGTCATCTCACCCCCTCGATGAAGATCAAGCGCCCGACGATTATGGACGACTTCGCCGAGGAAGTGGAACGGCTCTATGCAGAGGCGGCAGCCAAGCGGTGAGCCCAGGCGGCGGCTGCTGCTGTGGTGCGTTATGACACAGCGCCTGCTATGGCTATTCTGGAAGGCGTGACTACTTCGCCTGAGAACCGTTCAAGCGCCCCGCTGACCGCGCCCGGAGAAATCCTGCACACAGGTGCGGCTGACTATCCTGGATTGGACGCGTGGCAGGAGCTGCCGTTGAGCCAGCAGCCGGATTGGCGCGGTCACCAAGACTTCGATGCGGCCTTCGCGGAGCTCTCCGCGAACCCGCCGCTCGTGTTTGCCGGTGAAGTGGACAAGCTCAAGCGGCGCCTGGCCAAAGTGGCCAATGGCGAGGCCTTCCTGCTGCAGGGCGGTGACTGCGCGGAGAGCTTCGACGGGGTGACCGCCGACAAGATCAGCGCGCGGATCAAGACCATTCTGCAGATGGCGGTCGTCCTAACCTACGGTGCCTCGCTGCCTGTCATCAAGATGGGCCGCATGGCCGGCCAGTTCGCCAAGCCGCGGTCATCGGACCTGGAGACCAGGGACGGCGTCACGCTGCCTAGCTTCCGCGGGGAGATCGTCAACGGATTCGACTTCACTGAAGAGTCCAGGATCCCCGACCCCAAGCGGATGCTGACGGCCTACCACAAGTCAGCTGCCACGCTGAACCTGATTCGGGCCTTCACCGAGGGCGGCTTCGCCGATCTGCGCGCCGTGCAGCAGTGGAACAAGGGCTTCACGGAGAACCCCGCCCACGCCAGGTACGAATCCATCGCCGGGGAGATCGACCGTGCCGTGCGCTTCATGGAAGCGTGCGGAGCCGATTTCGAAGGGCTGAAGCGCACGGAGTTCTACTCGGCGCATGAGGCACTGCTTCTCGACTACGAGCGTGCTCTGACCAGAATCGACTCCCGCACGGGCACGCCGTACGTGACCTCGGGTCACTTCGTCTGGATCGGTGAGCGGACCCGAGACCTGGACGGCGCTCACGTCGACTACCTCTCGCGGATTCGCAACCCCATCGGCGTCAAGCTGGGGCCGAAGGCGACCCCGGAAGACGTGCTCGACCTGATCGAGAAGCTCGACCCCGAGCGGGAGCCGGGCCGGCTGACCTTCATCGCCCGCATGGGCGCCGCTCAGGTGCGTGAGGCACTGCCCCCGCTGGTCGAGGCGGTGCGCGATTCTGGGGCCAAGGTCGTCTGGGTGACTGATCCGATGCACGGGAACACGATCACCGCTGAGAACGGCTACAAGACCCGGCGCTTCGACGACGTGATGGACGAGGTCCGGGGCTTCTTCGAGGTGCATCGCCAGCTGGGAACCTACCCCGGTGGCCTTCACGTGGAGATGACCGGCGACGACGTCGCCGAATGCCTCGGCGGCTCCGATGTGATCGATGAGTCAGCATTCGACGATCACTACGAGTCGCTCGTCGACCCGCGCCTGAACCATAAGCAATCTCTGGAGATGGCTTTCCTGGTGGCGGAGGCCCTCAAACGGGTCAGCTGACCACTGTCGTCCACGCGGTCCCGGCGCCGCTGAGCGGAGCCGCCGCCGAGCCGAGGCTGGGTATCAACGCGGGGTTCAACCCGATATACCAGGCCAGCAGGATCACCAGCGCGGCCACGATCATCACGATGGCGATGATCAGCGCGGTGCGCTGCGGCGTCAGCGTCTCCAGCGCGACGGCGGGCCGCTGCCTGCTGGGCTTTCCACTGCGGGCGGGACGTGCGGACCCTTGGTGAGCGCCAGCTGGTGACTGAGTTGAGGACGACGACTCCAAGGGCGCCGGTGCAGGCGCTTGGCGCGTGCTGCTGGCGCTGAACTGGCCGGTGTCGGTGGGTGGCTCGTGGCTCCAGTGATCGGCGTCCCACGGCGCAGCGTAGCTCATGGACTCCGTCTGGTGCGGTGCAGCGGGCTCGCGCTCCTCGTGGTCGGCCGGATCGATGGACCGGAACGCTTCGGTGGGGACTTCCGCGACAGTCTGACGGTCGCCTTCATCCAGAGTGCGCGTGGCGGAGGCCCATTGGGCGTGGCCGAGGGCGTCGGCGACGTCGTCGTCCCATTCTCCGGACTCATCCCGGGTGGGGAAGTCCTCCGCGGGA
Source organism: Candidatus Nesterenkonia stercoripullorum (assembly GCA_019114115.1). Taxonomy (GTDB): domain Bacteria; phylum Actinomycetota; class Actinomycetes; order Actinomycetales; family Micrococcaceae; genus Nesterenkonia; species Nesterenkonia stercoripullorum. Next base: position 633 of record DXGD01000338.1, on the reverse strand, counting down.
GTGAAGGCCTTCGTCGCCTGCGGACCGGGAGCCGTGTCGCTTGGACTCATAGCAGCGGGCGCCTCCGGATCCCGCGGGGAGCCCTCATCCTCGGGGAATGCAGCGTCGTACATCGCGGTGGAGGAGGTCGCGCCCAGGTCAGGATCGAACGCAGCTGTGCGTTCGCCTGTTTCGGTGCTGTCTTCCGCTTCGTCAGCGCGGGGGACGACCGCCGTCGCCGTGGGGCCTCCGGCGCTGTCGCGCTGTCCCTTCAAGACGGCTCCGTCGAAATCGAGCTCCTCAGCGGTGAGCCCGTCCCCGGTGCTGTGCACCAGCGCGAGAAGCTCGTCAGCATTCTTGGGCCGGGTGCCCACATCGCCGCTGGTGGCGAGCCTGACGATGTCGTCCAGGGCAGCCGGCAGCCCGTCAACAGCGTCGGAGGGCGCCGGGACTGTGGAGTTGACGTGCTGAAATGCTACCCGCACGGGGGAGTCCCCGGTATAGGGCTGCACTCCGGTGAGCATTTCGTAGAGCAGGATTCCGATGGCGTAGATATCGGCGCGCTCGTCCGCTCCTTCACCTGAGAGCAGCTCCGGAGAGATATAGGCGACGGTGCCCATCAGCGTCGAGGTCCCGGAATGATGGGTTGCCGCT
>DXGD01000337.1 GCA_019114115.1 Candidatus Nesterenkonia stercoripullorum | reverse complement strand
TGTCCATCGAGATCACAGACTCACCGTTCGCCTCCACCATCCACTTCAGTGATTGGAACGAGTCAGAGTCTCCTGAATCGCCTCCTGAGGAAGAGATCGTGGACCTCGATACTGTTCAGCGGATCGTGACGCGGCTCCTTGAGGAGTAGCCAACGGGGCTTACCTGTTAGTTTCCTGAACAAATAGTGATAGCTTCATCCTAATTTGCCAGAAACTACCCGTGAGGACTTTCGTCGTTACCTGAATTATGTCCATCATGGGGGCAGATCCATTCGGCGTCGTGACCGACAGGCTGCAGGCCGGGCGCCGGTGGGGAGAGCGGAAATCCCGCACTGCACAGCGCACACCAACGGAGGTAAACACTATGGCTACCACCGCTGATCACAAGCTTCGTTCCATTGCCGGGGTCATCGGCATCGGCTCCCTCGCGCTCTTCGGCGTGACAGCCTGCGATGACGGAGCCGACACGGAATCTGACGACACTGTCGAGAACGGTGTCGGGGAGGACGGCGCTGAAGAGGGCACAGAGGACGAGGGCACTCAGGAAGACCCTGAGGAGAACGGCGGCATCGAGGAAGACCCTGCTGAAGGGGACCCGCTGGAAGGCGATGACACGGCGGAAGAGCCTGAGGGCTGATCCTGCGCAGCCTGTCGGTGAAATATAGTGCAGCCGGCGGAGGCATCTGAGGACGCCGTCGCTGAAAGCACCTGCCGAGACGTGGCAGACACGATGAGGGCCCGCCGGAATCATCCGGCGGGCCCTCAGTCATGCGTACTCGCGGCGTGGCACTCAGGCGTTCTTCGAGGCGTCCTCGATGCGCTGGCCGATCTCGGCGTCAACGTTCTTCCAGTACTGGAAGACGTTCGAGAGCACGGGCTCCTGCACGCTGCCCATCATGCCGGAGACGGTCTCGACTAGACGGTTGCGCTGCTCGTCGTTCATGACCTCACGCACCAGCGTCCCGGGCTGGCTGAAGTCGTCGTCCTCGGGACGCAGGGTGTATGCCGAGCGAACGAGCTCGCCGTCGGTCTCCCAGCCGTTCTCCACGGGGCCCTCTTCATCAGACCAGGTGGCACCCTCGACGGTGTTCGGCACGTAGACCGGTCGGTCGCCGGTGTGCTCGTACCACATGTTGCCTTCGAAGTTGTAGGTGTACACCTCGCTCTTCGGGCGGTTGACCGGCAGCTGCTGGAAGTTCGTGCCGATGCGGTAGCGGTGTGCATCCGCGTAGGCGAAGTTGCGGCCCAGCAGCATCTTGTCGGGGGAGTTGCCGGTGCCGGGAACCATGTTCGCCGGGGAGAAGGCAGCCTGCTCGATCTCGGCGAAGAAGTTCTTCGGGTTCCGGTTCAGGGTCAGCGTGCCGACCTTGATCCGCGGGTAGTCCGACTGGGGCCAGATCTTCGTCAGATCGAAGGGGTTGATCCGGTAGGTCTTGGCATCCTCGTACGGCATGATCTGCACGTACAAGGTCCAGGTGGGGTGCTCGCCGCGGTTGATGGCCTCGAAGAGGTCCCGACGATGGAAGTCGGCGTCGGCGCCTGCCAGCTGCTCGGCCTCCTCATTGGTCATCGTGTCGAAGCCGGCGTCGTTGATGAAGTGGTACTTCACCCAGAAACGCTCGCCGTTCTCGTTGTTCCACTGGTAGGTGTGCGAGCCGTAGCCGTTCATCCGGCGCCAGGACGCGGGCAGGCCGCGGTCGCCCATCAGGTAGGTGACCTGGTGTGCCGACTCGGGGTTCTGCGTCCAGAAGTCCCACTGCATGTGCGGGTCGCGCAGGCCGGAGTCCGGCAGGCGCTTCTGCGAGCGGATGAAGTGGGTGAACTTCATGGGGTCGCGGACGAAGAACACCGGGGTGTTGTTGCCCACGAGGTCGAAGTTGCCCTCTTCGGTGTAGAACTTCATGGCGAACCCGCGCACGTCTCGCCAGGTGTCGGGAGAGCCCAGCTCACCGGCGACAGTGGAGAAGCGCAGCAGCGTCTCAGTCTTCTTGCCGGGCTGGAACAGATCGGCCTTGGTGTACTGGGAGACATCCTCAGTCACCTCGAATGTGCCGAAGGCGCCAGCGCCCTTGGCATGCGGACGACGCTCGGGGACGTTCATCCGGTTGAAGTGGGCCAGCGTCTCGACCAGGTGGTGATCGTGCAGGACGATCGGGCCATCAGGGCCGACGGTCAGCGAATTGCGGTCGCTGACAGCGGGGATGCCGGCCTGGGTGGTGGACCCGGTGGCATGCGATGTCGGGGAAGTGCTCATGAGTGACTCCCTTTTCTTCTACTTGGGGGCGGACAACTTCACATAGTGTGCGACGGGGCGTTCTCTGCGTCGGCGGCCGTGATCTCCTCCGGGATGCGCCCTGTTGCGCAGTCATCACAGACTCCCCGGAAGACGACGTCGGCGACCTCCACTGTCATTCCCAGCGATGCTGGGGCCTGAAGGCATGGAGCCTCACCGTGCACGCACTCGACATCCTCTATGCGTCCGCATCGAGTGCAGATCGCATGGTGGTGGTTATCATGAGTGCGTGTCTCGTAGCAGGCGGGCGACCCGGGTGGGTCGAACCGCCGCAGGAGTTCACGGGCCGTCAGATCGTGCAGGACGGTATACACCGACTGCACCGTGATCTCAGGCAGCTGCTCCATGACTCTGGAATGGATGGCATCGGCCGGATGGTGCGGAAAGCGCGCGACGACATCGAGGACCGCGAGACGCTGACGCGTCACCCGCAGTCCCTGTTCGCGCAGTCTGGCCGGCCAATCCATTGTCGTCACGGCATCCAGTCTGCCCTATTTCTGAGTAATTCACAATAACTCCGGATCAGCGGCAGGGGCGGAGACAGGAGTGACTCGGCGGCAGAGTGCGCGCAGATTTCCGGTCCTTCTGGCTGGCGCGAGTCCGGCTTCGCAACGATAGACTGATCCGGGGCCAGGTGCCTTCGCTTCGGCGCCTTGCCGTAGGGGGAGATGCCTGCCTGGCACCCGCCCGCGAACTGTAGCGTCATCAAGGAGACCAGCCGTCCATGAACCGTGACTCGCAGAACCTGAACAATGCGCCGCTGTCCGAAGTCGATCCAGAGATAGCCCAGGCCATCTCGGACGAGCTGGGACGTCAGCGCGGAACACTTGAGATGATCGCGTCCGAGAACTTCGTGCCCCGGGCGGTGCTCGAAGCGCAGGGCTCCGTGCTCACCAACAAGTATGCCGAGGGGTATCCGGGGCGGAGATACTACGGTGGCTGCGAGTTCGTCGACGTCGCCGAGAATCTCGCCATCGAGCGCGCCAAGGAGCTCTTCGGCGCGGAGCACGCCAATGTTCAGCCGCACGCTGGCGCGCAGGCCAATGTTGCGGTGATGACCGCCTTCCTCAAGCCCGGCGATAAGCTCATGGGGCTCTCGCTGGCCCACGGCGGGCACCTCACGCACGGCATGAAGCTGAACTACTCAGGGAAGTTCCACGAGATCGCTGCCTATGAGGTCGATTCTGAGACCGGCGTGATCGATATGGAGAAGGTGCGCGAGCAGGCGCTCGCCGAGCGGCCGAACATGATCGTCGCCGGCTGGTCCGCCTACCCGCGGCAGCTGGACTTCGCTGCCTTCCGCAAGATCGCCGACGAAGTGGGAGCCATCTTCTGGGTGGACATGGCGCATTTCGCGGGCCTGGTGGCTGCCGGCCTGCACGAGAACCCAGTGCCCTACGCCGACGTCGTGACCACCACGGTGCACAAGACGCTGGCGGGCCCCCGCTCTGGCATCATCCTGTGCAAGGAAGAGCATAAGAAGAAGATCAACTCCGCGGTCTTCCCCGGTCAGCAGGGCGGTCCGCTCATGCATGCGATCGCGGCGAAGGCGATCGCGTTCAAGATCGCGGCCTCTGAGGACTTCAAGGAGCGGCAGCGCCGCACGGTCGCCGGTGCCAAGATCCTGGCCGAGCGCCTCGTCTCCGACGACGTTGCCGCGCACGGCGTCTCCGTGCTGACCGGTGGCACGGATGTGCACCTGGTGCTGGTGGACCTGCGGGAGTCCGACCTGGACGGCAAGCAGGCAGAAGATCTGCTCCACGACGTCGGCATCACCGTGAACCGCAATGCCGTGCCGAACGACCCGCGGCCTCCGATGGTCACCTCCGGGCTCCGTATCGGCACTCCGGCGCTGGCCTCGCGCGGCTTCGGTGAGACGGAGTTCACTGAGGTCTCCGACATCATTGCCCAGGCGCTCATGCCGAACCCTGATGTGGAGGCGCTGCGCGCTCGCGTCGATGCTCTGACCACGGCGTTCCCGCTGTATGAAGGGCTTGAGGAATGGTGAGTGCGGTCGATACAGCACAGATCCTCGACGGACGGGCCACGGCGGCGGCGCTGAAAGAGGCGCTGGCCGAGCGCGTTGCATCTCTTCGCGCCGCAGGAGTGACGCCAGGGCTGGGAACGGTGCTGGTCGGAGCCGATCCTGCCTCGCAGTCCTATGTGGCCGGCAAGCATCGCGACTGCGCTGACGTGGGGATCACCTCCTTGCAGGTGGAGCTTCCCGCCGACGCCACGCAGGAGCAGGTGCTCAGCGAGCTGGAGGCCTTGAACGCCGACGAATCCTGCACCGGGTACATCGTGCAGCTGCCGCTGCCCAAGCATCTGGACACGCAGCTGATTCTGGAGGCGATCGCCCCGGAGAAGGACGCCGACGGGCTGCACCCCACGAACCTCGGGCGTCTGGTCGCCAACGTGAGCGGGGAGATGAACTCCCCGCTGCCGTGCACCCCGCAGGGCTGCATCGACCTGCTGGACCACTACGGGCTGGAGCTGAAGGGCAAGCACGTCGTCGTCGTCGGCAGGGGGGTCACGATCGGGCGGCCCATGGGGCTGCTGCTGACCCGGAAGGCCGTGAACGCCACGGTGACGCTGTGCCACACCGGGACAGTGGATGTTGAGCGGCATCTGGCGCAGGCCGACGTCGTCATCGCGGCAGCCGGGGTGAAGCACATGATCGAGCCCTCGGTCCTGAAGCCAGGTGTGATTGTGCTCGACGTCGGAGTGACCCGTGAGCAGAACCCGGAGACTGGCAAGGCCAAGATCTACGGGGACGTGGCGCCCGGCATTGAGGGCGTCGCCTCGTGGTATTCGCCGAACCCTGGTGGGGTAGGGCCGATGACCCGCGCGGAGCTGCTGGCCAACGTCGTGCGTGCCGCGGAGCGACAGGTGGACGCTGCTGACTGAGATTGCTGCCGCGAGCGCTTGCTGAGACCGCGGACTGAGGTTGTTCGCTGAGGTGTCGAGACGGCGTCGGGGCGTCCTCCGCGGGCGCCCAGCGGCTGGGGAATGACAGGGCCCAGCGCACTGTTATTTCAAATGTGAAGAAAATTGGATTCCTTTCATTCGGTCATTGGACGCCCTCGCCTCACTCGCGTACCCGCTCGGCAGCCGAGGTGCTGCAGCAGTCGATCGAGCTTGCGGTCGCCGCTGAAGAGCTAGGAGTAGACGGGGCGTACTTCCGCGTGCATCATTTCGCGCGGCAGCTCGCCTCGCCGTTTCCGCTGCTGGCAGCCGTCGGCGCGCGCACCAGCCGTATTGAGATCGGCACCGGCGTCATCGACATGCGCTAGCGCATATCTCTGCTGTAACACCGGCTATCGGACTGGCTTCGCATCCTTCTCCACCTGTAACGACAACATCAGCTTCGGTAATCGCTCGGGGTCAGC
>DXGD01000336.1 GCA_019114115.1 Candidatus Nesterenkonia stercoripullorum | reverse complement strand
AGATTCTTGCCCTGCGAGGCCCCCATACCGAGGTGATCGATGCCCACGGCAGGACGCTGACGCCCGGACTGATCGACTCTCATGCTCACCCCGTCCTCGGCGCCGAGGCGACGATGGGCGTGGACCTCGGCGGGCTCACCGAGGTGGCGGCCGTGCGCGATGCCCTGGCCCAGGCAGCAGCGGAGCGTCCCGCCGATGCCTGGATCCGCGGGTGGAACCTGGACTACAAGGTGTTCGCCGAGGATGCGCTTAACGGCAGGCTGTTCGAGGAGTCGGTGGGCGGCAGGCCCATGCTGCTGCTGTTCTTCGATATGCACACCGGACTGGCCAATGCGGCCGCCCTGGAGCGGGTGGGCATCGACGGCATGGAAGCCTTCGACGACGGCAGTGAGATCGTCCTTGACGACGACGGCGTCCCGACCGGTGAGCTGCGTGAGATCCCCGCCTATCTGAAGCTGCTCGATGCGGCTCCGGCGGGCAGCGGGGCAGATATCGCCGCGCGGGTCCAGGAGCAGCTGCTCGCCATGGCCGCCACCGGGATCACCCACGCCACTGTGATGGACGGGCGCGTCTCCACCCTTGAGACCCTCGAGCAGGCGGAGTCGCTGCCCGGCGGCCTGCCGGTGGCGCTGCGCGTCGCGCTGTGGCATCAGCCCGGGGACGACGACGCCGTCGTCCAGGAGCGGATCGACCTGCTGGGAACCGGCGGCAGCCGTTACCGCGTGGACATGATCAAGATGTTCATCGACGGAGTGATCGATGCCGGCACCGCGTGGCTGCATGCCCCGGATGTTCACGGCGGGTCGAGAGAGCCGTTCTGGCATTCGCTGAGCCGGTTCGCCGAAGTCGCCGGCCGGTATCACCGGGCAGGCTATCAGCTGACCACGCACTCCTGCGGGGATGCCGGGGTGGCCCATGTGGCCGAGGTCTACCGTGGACTCGGCCGGGAGCTCCCTCCGCGCGCGCCCTTCCGGATCGAGCACCTCGAGACCCTCACCGACGAAGACATCCGCTCCCTGGTCGAAGCGCAGATCGTGGCTTCCATGCAGCCCTTGCACATGCAATGGCGAGAGGCCGATGACAGCGACCCCTGGGCGGAGCGGCTGGGCCCGGACCGTGCCGCCCGGGCGTGGCGCATCCGGGATATCCTCTCGGCCGGTGGGCGCGTCGCGCTGGGGTCGGACTGGCCGGTGGCTTCCAGCGATGCGCGCTACGGTATGGCCTGGACGCGTCTGCGAAGGGAGCCCGGCCACGCCGACGCCCCCGAGTTCCAGACCGACCAGCGGCTCACCCCAGGCGAAACCCTGCTGGGCTACACGCGGTGGGCAGCGGCAGCCCTCGGCCGCGACGATCTCGGGACCATCGAAGAGGGCACGACGGCGGACCTGGCCCTCTGGGCCGGTGACCCGGTGGAGACCGACGCGGACGACCTTCCGAACCTGCCTGTAGAACTCACCGTCCTCGGCGGGACCATCGCCTACCGGAGGTAGCTCACTCCAGGAACGTGGCCCTGAGCCGGTCCCGTTCCACCTCTGTCAGGCCCAGGCCGTCTGCGAAATAGCCTTCGATCCCGCCGAAGCGTTCCTCGACTTCTCTCCGGGCGGTCTGAAGGTACTCTTCTCGCACGCCGAGCACGGGAAGGAGCAGGTCCGGATCCCCTCCCGCCTCGGCGAAGCGGTCGAAGAGCGGCTTCAGCGCCGGCAGAAGGTCAGTATTGGAGCGCAAGTACTCCTGGGTCACGTCCGACTCGTGCACGCCGAGGAAGGTGAGCAGTGCCGCCGAGGCCCAGCCGGTGCGGTCCTTGCCCGTCGCGCAATGCACCAGCGCGGCCGGCGCTTCAGGAGATGCGAGGTCGGTGAAGAAGCGCCGGTAGCCGCGCAGCGCACTGGGCAGCGAGACGATATCCCGATACGCCTGATGGAACAGCGTGACGGCTTTGCCGTCGGCTAAGATCCCCTCGGCTGCGCGGGGGTCGATCAGGACGTCCTGCAGCTGGGCCGGAGCATCCGGCTGGGCGTCGGCGAGGACATCCAGTGCCATATACCTGGCATCACCAGGGAGCCGGTCGGGGCTGGTGGACTGCTCAGACGTCGTCCGCAGATCGTAGACGCGCCCAATGCCCAGGCCTTCCAGGGCGGCGCGGTCTGCGTCGTCGAGCTTGTCCAGCGAGACGGAGCGATAGAGCTTGCGGGTGCTCACCTGAGCGCCGTCGCGGGTGGCCACGCCGCCGACGTCACGGAAATTCGGCAGCGTGCTGAGGCGGGGCGTCATCGGCGGGCCTCGCTCAGGCCGGTGTGTACTACGTGAACTGCGCGGCAGGCAAGTGCTTTCATAGCCACGATCCTACTGTGGCAGGATGGCGGCATGCGTGACGGATCAGCACTGAAAGCCACACTCCACGCGATCGACGGCAAAGGGTACGGGGCCTACAAGCAGATCAAGGGAACGTATGATCTCGGTCACTTCCAGGTGAGCGTGGATCGCGTCCAAGTCGACCCGTTCGCCCCACCGTCGCTCGTGCGGGTCATTCTCGATCCAAGCACAGCAGGCCTTCCCGAGGAGCTGACCTCTGATGCAGCGGGCAGGGTCGCGGCGTCCGACTTCCTGGCGCGGCGCTTCGCCGAGGCCGTGGGCCGGCACGACGGCGGGGACCGGGACAGCGCGATCAGCATCGGCAAGCCCCGGCAGCAGGTCCTGGAGCGGACCAGCGTGCTCATCGCCGAGGACCGGATCGAAGCGCGCATCACCGTTGGCCTGCCGGCGTCGGGACGGAGCGTCCGCGGGCGCCAGGCCGCGCGAACGCTCACCGAAGCGCTTCCGCGGATCGTGGAGGACGCCCTGCTCCACCGCAATCTCGATGCCGAGGCCCTGCGTGAGCATGTCAGCCTCTACAGGGACCAGGAGAGCCTGCGCTCGCAGCTCGCGGGTGCCGGCCTGGTCGCGTTCGTGGGCGAGGGGGCGATCCTGCCGCGTCGCTCCGGCGATTCCGATGCTCCGATGGACGATGGTGCCGTGCCGTTCCAGAGCCCGGCGAGCCTGCGCGTCGGCT
>DXGD01000335.1 GCA_019114115.1 Candidatus Nesterenkonia stercoripullorum | reverse complement strand
GGCGCCGTCTTCGACCGCGCCTACTGCAACTCACCGCTCTGCGCCCCTTCACGGGCGTCGATGATGACCGGACAGCTGCCCTCGGAGATCGGCTGCTACGACAACGGCGACGACTTCGCCAGTTCCATCCCGACCTTCGCCCACCATCTGCGCACAGCGGGATACCACACGGCCCTGGTCGGTCGGATGCACTTCATCGGGCCTGACCAGCACCACGGATTCGAGCAGCGCCTGACCACCGACGTCTATCCGGCGGACCTGGACATGGTGCCCGACTGGTCGCTGGGCTCCCATGAGCGGCTGCCCTGGTACCACGAGGCGGACAGCGTGTTCACCGCCGGTGTCTCCCACGCCACAGTCCAGCAGGATTTCGACGACGAAGTGGGCTTCAAAGCACTGCGGCATCTTGCTGATCGTGCCCGGGCGAACAAGAGCGCCGGTGAGGATCAGCCATTCCTCATGGTGGCCTCCTTCATCCACCCGCACGATCCCTATGAGCCGCCGCGCGAGCACTGGGACCGGTACGAGGGCGTCACCATCGACGAGCCGGAGCACCCGAACGTCCCGGATGAGGCCGCCGATCCGCACAGTCACCGCCTCCGCGCGATGAGCGGCTTCGACGCGCGCCAGCCCGACGCCGAGCAGACCCGCCGTGCCAGGCGCGCTTACTACGCCGCGGTCAGCTACATCGACGACCACATCGGACGGCTGCGCGAGCGGCTGGAAGCTCTCGGCCTGGCCGAGAACACGGTCTTCATCGTGACCAGCGACCACGGGGACATGCGCGGGGAGAAGGGCCTCTGGTACAAGATGTCCCCGTATGAGCAGTCCTCGCGGGTGCCCATGATCGTGCACGGGCCCCAAGGGCTCGTCCCACGGGGCCGCATCGCCCAGACGGTCTCCCTGCTGGACCTAGCCCCCACAGTCCTCGGGCTGGCCGGTGCGGACAGCGCTGGCCTGCCTGGACGCTCGCTGCTGAGCACAGCGACCGGTGAGCTCACTGCCGGGGAACGCAGGACCGAGGCCGACGTCGTCCCCGCTCAGGCCGCTGAAGCAGGGGAGCGGGACGTCGTCATCGAGTACCTTGCAGAAGGTGTCACCCGTCCGCAGATCACCATCATTCGGGGTCAGTACAAGTTCACTCACTGCCCGGGGGACCCGGACCAGTTGTTCGACCTGGAAGCCGACCCGGCGGAGCTGGCGAGCGTCGCCGCCGATCCCGCGCTCACCGATCTCGTGGCCGAGCTGCGGGCCGAGATCCGGGAGCGTTACGACCTGGGCACGCTTGAGCGGGACATCGTCGCGAGCCAGCGACGTCGTCAGCTGGTCAGCACCGCCCTGGCTACCGGGGTGGCACGCCACTGGGATGTGAACCCTGACGAGCCGCAGCGCTATGTGCGCGGCGACTTTTGGGGTGCGCTGGAGTACGGCAAGATTCCCGACTCGCAGCGGTGAGTCCTGCGTGATGGTTGCGTGAGCACACAAGCTGGGCCCGGACGGAGACGAACTCCGCCCGGGCCCAGCCCGTCTCTTGCGCCTGCCGGTGTGGCTCTCAGCGAGCCATCGGCGTCACGTGAACGCTGCGATCATGCACCGGACTTGATGAAGTCGGCGCAGCGCTCGCCGATCATCATCGTGGTGATGTTCGGGTTGACCGTGGTCAGCTCCGGCATCACCGAGGCATCGGCGACACGGAGGCCTGAGATGCCTTTGACCCGCAGCTGGGAGTCCAGGGGCGAGAGGGCGTCGTCGTCGGCTCCCATGCGGACCGTGCCGGCCGGGTGGTAGACAGTGTTGTGCGTCTTCTTCACGTACTCGGCGATCTCCTCATCCGAGGTCACGTCCTTGCCCGGAAAGAGCTCCTGGCCGGCCCACTGGCTCATCGCCGGCTGAGCGACGATCTCGCGGGCCAGCTTGATGCCCTCGACCAGCACGCGGATGTCGTGGCCCTGCGCGTCGGTGAAGTACCGCGGGTCCACACGGGGCTTGTCCCGGTAGTCCCGGGAGCGCAGCCGGACCGTCCCGCGGGACTTCGCATGCGTGACGTTCGGGGTCAGGCAGAAGCTGTTCTCCGAGGTCGGGTACCCCTGGCGCAGAGTGTGCATGTCGAAGGGCACCGACCCGTAGTGCATCATCAGATCCGGGCGGTCCAGGCCGTCCTGCGTGGGGGAGAAGATGCCGATCTCCCACCACTGCATCGAATCGGTGACCATCGGCTGTGCCGCGTCCCACCCGATGACGGCCTCGGGGTGGTCCTGCAGGTGCTCGCCCACGCCGGGGGAGTCCACCAGAGCCTCGATTCCGAACTCTTCGAGGTGGCTTGCCGGGCCGATCCCGGAGAGCATGAGCAGCTTGGGCGAGTCGATCGCGCCCGCTGAGACGACGATCTCGCGGTTCGCGGTCAGCGTGCGGGCCCGCCCGAACGCGTTGTCCACCACCTCGACCCCGGTGGCCCGCTTGTCCTCGTCGATGACGATCCGGCGGACCCACGAGTCGGTGAGGATCGTCAGATTCGGCCGCTCCAGAGCGGGGTGGAGATAGGAGACCGACGACGACGAGCGGGTGCCGTCGTCCCGCCGGTTGATCTGGAAGAAGTTCGCCCCGTTGATGACCGTGTCTCCCGAGTTGAACTGCACGCGCGGAATGCCCTGCTGCTCGCAGGCGTCCAGTAGCGCGACGCCGCACGGGTCGTTCGGGGGGATGTTCATCAGGTGGACCGGGCCGGAGTCGCCGTGGTGCTCGCCGCCGGGGGTGCCGGCGTCCTCGTTCGTCTCGAGGCGCGTGTAGACGGGGTAGGTCGTCTCGGCGTTCCAGCCGGAGGCGCCCATCCGCTCCCACTCGTCCAGATCCTCCTTCGGCGCCCAGAAGGCGATGCAGGAATTATGCGAGGAGCAGCCGCCCAGGACCTTGGCCCGGGCATGACGCATATGGGAGTTGCCCTGCTCCTGCGGCTCGATCACGTAGTCCCAGTCATAGCCCGACTCCAGCAGCTCCATCCATCGGTTCAGCTGCAGGATGACGTCCTTGTCGGCGTCGGTCGGGCCAGCTTCCAGAAGCGCTACGCTGACTTCGGGGTTCTCGCTCAGGCGTGCCGCGACGGCAGCGCCGGCAGATCCACCGCCGACGACGACGTAGTCGAAACTATCCTGCTCAGACACTGTGTTCTCCTTCTTCGAGTTGTTCTGTCCCCGCGGCCGGGCTCACCACATGGCGCACGGGGTCCGTTCAATGGTGTGATCGCGGCGGCGTCGCATGCGCCGCCGCGCGAGCTCATTTCTCGGGCATGCGGAACCACCCGGTGACCGCG
>DXGD01000034.1 GCA_019114115.1 Candidatus Nesterenkonia stercoripullorum | reverse complement strand
TCTCGCTATGGCGTGCATTACTCTGGGACTGGCTGCTGGGCGAGGCGCTCAGCGCGGGCTAGAATGGAGCGCATGACCACCTCTGATTCCCTATCTCCGGCAAGCCTGCCGTCTCTCGCTGCGCGATCGATGGCCCCGGCGCCGGCGACGATGTCCGAGACGACCACGGAACCGGTACCGGGCGGTGCGGCGACCATTGAGCGTGAGCATCAGGCACAGCTCTCCGAACCGGGCGATCACGAGCGGTTCGCGCATTACGTGGACAAGAACAAGATCATGGAGTCCGCCCTGGACGGCGGCGCCGTCGTCGCGCTGTGCGGCAAAGTGTGGACGCCCTCCCGTGATCCGGAGAAGTTCCCCATCTGCCCTGAGTGCAAAGAGATCTATGAAGAGCTCACCGGAGGCGGCTCGGGCGAAGGGTCGAACGAAGGATCGTCAGGCAAGCGCGGGTTCTTCGGCTTCGGGAAGAACTAACGTCTCGCCGGCCGAGAGCCGTTCCTTCCGCCCTGCCCGACCTCAAACGGTGAGGATCTGACGTAACACCTGTGTCTGAATCAGAAACGCTTTTCGATGTCGGCACCGACCTCGGTGCTTCATTGCCACCGGTGTACCCGCACCGCGCCGCCCACGGCACGGCGGGCAGTCTGCGCCAGTGGCAGCAGGAGGCACTGGACCTCTATATCCGGCGTCGTCCGAAAGACTTCCTGGCAGTTGCCACCCCGGGTGCGGGCAAGACGACCTTCGCGCTGCGTGTGGCCAAACTCCTGGTCGAATCCGGTGAGGTCAACAGGCTCTATGTCGTCGCGCCGACAGAGCACCTGAAGCGTCAGTGGGCCGATGCGGCGGCGCGGGTCGGGTTGGCCATCGACCCGAATTTCAAGAACTCGGATGGCCGCCACGGCCGGCAGTTCATCGGGGTCGCCGTCACATACGCCCAGGTCGCGAATAAGCCGGCGCTGCACCGGAACAAGACGGAGGCCGCGCGGACGCTGGTCGTCTTCGACGAGATTCACCATGCCGGCGATGCGCTCTCCTGGGGCGATGGCGTGCGCGACGCATTCGAGCCGGCGGTGCGCAGGCTCGCCCTGACCGGGACGCCCTTTCGTTCGGACACCTCGCCGATCCCGTTCGTTGACTACGTCGAAGATGCCGACGGCGCCCGGCGTTCGCGAGCCGACTACTCCTACGGCTATGGCCCGGCCCTGAAGGATCGCGTCGTTCGTCCTGTGGTGTTCATGGCCTACTCCGGCGCGATGCGGTGGCGCACCTCCACGGGCGAGGAGATGGAAGCCCAGCTGGGCGAGGCAGCGACGAAGGACATCACGCAACAGGCCTGGCGCACGGCGCTGAATCCCGAGGGGGAGTGGATCCCCTCGGTCCTCGCGGCAGCGCATAAGCGCCTGATGAAGGTCCGTGACCGCATCGAGGATGCCGGCGGGCTCGTCATCGCCACCGATCATGAGGCCGCCCGGGCCTACGCCGCTCAACTGGATGCGCTGACCGGGCAGAAGACCACTATCGTCCTTTCAGACGATAAGGACGCCTCACAGCGCATCGAGGACTTCGACGCCGATAGTTCCAAGCTGTGGATGGTGGCAGTGCGGATGGTCTCTGAGGGCGTTGACGTGCCGCGGCTGTGCGTCGGAGTCTACGCGACGTCGACGTCGACCCCGCTGTTCTTCGCACAGGCCGTGGGCAGGTTCGTGCGCCTGCGCAAGAAGGCCGAAGTCGCCAGCGTGTTCCTGCCTTCGGTCCCGGTGCTGACGGACCTGGCCAATGAGATGGAGCTCGAACGCGACCACGCGCTGGAGAAGCCGCAGTCCGCCGAGGACGAGGACGAAGGCCTTGACGATGAGCTGCTCGAGGAGGCCAACCAGGAGGACCAGGCGTCCTCGGAGCTCGCGCGCGGCGAGTTCGCAGCCCTGCATTCGAACGCCTCCTTCGACAGGGTGCTCTTCGATGGGGACGAATTCGGCATGGGCGGCGCCGTCGGGTCCGATGAGGAGATGGACTTCCTCGGGATCCCGGGGCTGCTGGAGCCTGAACAGGTGTCCACGCTGCTTCGTCAGCACCAGGCAGATCACATCAAGCGTCGCCCTGCCGGTCATGCGGCCGATGAGGGGCGTTCAGACGTGGTGGATCATCGGCGGCTGAAGGAACTGCGGGGGCAGCTGAACTCATCGGTCTCGGCCTATTCGGCGAAGACCGGCATGCATCAGGGCAGCGTGCACAATAAGCTGCGCGATTCCTGCGGAGGCCCTGCCGTGGGTCAGGCCTCCCAGGCCCAGCTCGAAGCGCGTTTGAAGAAGCTGCAGAACTGGTTCGTCGGACGGAACTGAAGGCCCCCGGCCACCGGGGCGCCGCGTGCGGGAGGCTTCAGAAGTCCTCGACGCTGATGAGCTCGATCTCGGCCTCTTCGAACTCTGAGTAGGTGGAGGCGACGGCGTCGTCGTCGACTCCCGCGGTGAGCTCCGTGATGACCCTGACGTGGTAGTCGTTCTCGACGGCGTCGAGCGCAGTCGCCCGGACGCAGTGGTCCGTGGCAAGACCGACGATGGTCACAGTGTCCACGTCTTCTGCGTCGAGCCAGGCGTGCAGGTCCACGGCATCTGAGGTGACAGCATCGGCGGGCTCGACTCGTGTGCCCTTCTCGCCCTCGAGTGTGCCGACTTTCTCCGGATCTCCCTCTAGGCCTTCGAAGCCGGAGTATCCGTCGGAGAACTGCCCTTTGAGGAATCGCGCGCCAATGTAGTCCGTGTCCAGATTGGGGTGCAGCTCGGCCCCTGGAGTCCCGGCCACGCAGTGCACGGGCCAGCTCACCCGGTAGTCGGGATTCTGCGAGAAGTGCTTCCCCGGGTCGATATGCCAGTCCTGAGTGGTGACCACGACGTCGAAGTCCGCGTGGTGCTCCTCGAGGAACTCACTGATGTCACTGGCGATCTGCGCACCCCCGGTGACGGCGAGCGCACCGCCTTCACAGAAGTCGTTCTGGACATCGACGATGATGAGCGCTTCGGCCACAGGATCTCCTCCTCAAAAGATGTGATCTCCTACGCTACTATGTCTGCGCCCGGGGGCGCTGTGAGCAAGGAGGCACAGGCCGTCTTCAGCTGTACAGCGTGGGGAGCACGGGGTCGCCGTCCTGGAGCCGCGTCGCCGCCGATGGGAGCTCTGCCACAGAATCCCGGTGCCGGCGGATACCAGCGTGCACGGCCCCGGGCCCGGTGGCTTCCTCGGCGATCTCCCCGTCGACGACGAGAGGCACCAGAAGCCTGCGGGTGGCCGATCCCGAGGCGTCAGGCTCCCGGTCCACACCGATCAGCTCAGCCTCGGCCACCCCCTGCGGGGTATAGGAGCGCAGTGGGTGCTTCACCCCGCCCAGGCTGGACTTCGCCGTGGCCTTCTTGGCGACAGGGGTGGACTGGCCGTCCGAATTCTCCCGTTCGACGAGCTTATAGACCATCGAGGCAGTGGGCGCGCCGGAGCCGGTCACCAGCTGCGTGCCGACACCGTAGGAGGTCACCGGCGCCGACTGCAGCCGCGCGATGGCGTACTCGTCCAGATCGGAGGTGACGATGATGCCGGTCTCCGTATTCCCCAGCGCGTCGAGCTGGCCGCGCACCTCGTGGGCGAGGGCAAGCAGATCACCAGAGTCCAGGCGAACGGCTCCCAGCTCACGGCCTGCGATGGCGACTGCCCGGCGGACGGCCGCTTCGACGTCGTAGGTGTCGACGAGCAAGGAGGTGCTCGGCCCGAAAGCCTCCACCTGGGCGCGGAAGGCTTCTTCCTCGGTGTCGTGGAGCAGCGTGAAGGCATGCGCGGCTGTGCCCAGTGTCGGCAGGTCCCAGGTGCGCCCTGCCTCCAAGTTCGAGGTGGCCGCGAAACCGGTGATGATCGCGGCACGGGCAGCGGCCGCTGCACTGTGCTCCTGCGTCCTGCGTGAGCCCATCTCGACGCAGGGGCGTCCGGAGGCCGCCGTCGTAATCCGGGATGCTGCTGAGGCGATGGCGGAATCGTGATTGAGCACGGACAGGACATAGGTCTCCAGCAGGCAGGCCTCGGCGAAGCTGCCTTCCACGCGGAGCACCGGGGACCCCGGAAAATACACTTCACCTTCGGCGTATCCCGAGATGGAGCCGTTGAATCGGTAGTCGGCCAGAAAGTCCAGCGTGCGCGTGTCCACGATGCCACGAGATTCCAGCCAGCGCAGCTCCGCCTCCTGGAACTGGAAGTGCTTGAGTCCTTCCAGCAGGCGCCCGCTGCCGGCGAAGACGCCGTATCGGCGCCCCTGGGGAAGACGACGGGCGAACACTTCGAAGACGCAGCGTCGCGATGCTGCGCCGGACCGTAGCGCGGCTTGAACCATCGTGAGCTCATAGTGGTCGGTGAGCAGGGCAGTGGAGCCTGGGGGCGCTGTCATCACGGGATTCATCATAACGGTCCGTCGCGGACTGGCCCACTGACTCTCCTGCCGGCTCTCCCACTGGATGACCCGGAGTCGTACCGGCAGAGGGGCCGAGCGCAGGCCAGAGCACCGGCCAGAGCACGTGCCAGAGCGCGGACCGGAGCCAGGGGCCTGGATCAACCCAGGCCGGGTCCTGCCGCGTAGAATGGCACGTATGATTTCCCTTCCCGGAGCGCCCTTGACGCTAAGGGCTCACCGTAGTCCAGGAGTCCACCTGAGCCAGCAGGTCGCCGAAGCTGAGGCGACCGACGCTGAGGTCGCTGGTGTTGAGCAGGCCCTGCCGACGCGGTCGTACCGCGTGGTGGTGTGGAACGACCCGGTCAATCTGATGTCTTACGTCAGTTGGGTTTTCAGGTCCTATTTCGGCCATTCCCGGTCCAAGGCCTACGATCTGATGATGCAGGTGCACCACGAGGGCCGTGCCGTCGTCGCTCACGGAAGCCGGGAGCGCGCGGAGCGGGACGTGCATGCGATGCACCACTATGGACTGCAGGCGACGCTGGAAGAGGGAGAGTAAGCGGTACCGTGGCAACAGCATTTCGGGCAACGTCAACTGGATATCGCGCAGACCTCGCCGCGCACGAGCGGCGAGTGATCAGTTCCCTGTGCGGGGACGTCATCCAGTTCCTCGAGTCTCGCGACGATGCGCCGGTGGAGCCGGAGGCCCCTCAGCAGGAGGCCGGGCAGGACCCGGAGCAGGGTGGGGCAGAAGTCACCGGCTCCACGACCCATTCCGGGGCCAGCGATGACGCGGACCCTGTGGCCCAGGCTGAGCACTCCGGGGGAATGGACCCTTCGACATTCGCGCACTTCAGTGCTGAGCTAGCCGGATTGGACACGCCTGGAGAGGTCCTCCCGCCGCAGGACCCGGCCTTGCGCAGGCTGCTCCCAGATGGCTCTGCCGACCCGGAAGAGGCGAGTCAGCTGCGTCGGCTCAGTGAATCGTCGCTGCGCGCTTCCAAGGCGGCTGACCTGCGGCTCGCTCGCATGGCGCTGGAAAGCTCGCCGGTGGCCCTGAGCGAGGAGCAGGCACCTGCCTTCGGCCGGGCGCTCAACGATGTCAGGCTGGTGCTCTCCGTGAGGCTCGGCATCGAAAGCCAGGAGGACGCCGACGCATTGCATGATCGCGTGACGCGAAGCCGCGGCTCCCGCAAGGACGCCCACGCGAGTGATTCAGGCCAGGGGCCCAGCAGCCGATCAGGCACAGACGACTTCATGGCGGAGATCTACACGTTCATCACCTGGCTCCAGGAGAGCCTCTTTCAGGCTATGGTGGACTTTCTGCCGGAGGACACGGGTCCCGGCGAAGCTGACGACGAAGGGGACGCGGTTCGGTGATCAGGACGGAAGAGCTTTCCGCTCGCGGGCCGGAGCGGCCTATCGGCATCTTCGATTCAGGTGTCGGGGGGCTGACCGTCGCTCGGGCCGTCCTGGATCAGCTGCCGGATGAGTCCATCGTCTACATCGGGGACACTGCCAACGGCCCCTACGGCCCGCTGCCGATCGCCAAGGTCCGTGCCCATGCGCTGGGGGTCATGGATGAGCTTGTCGACGCGGGAGTCAAGGCGCTGGTCATCGCCTGCAATTCTGCCTCGGCCGCAGTGCTGCGCGATGCGCGGGAGAGGTATACCCAGCGCTACGGGATCCCCGTGGTCGAAGTGGTCCAGCCTGCTGTTCGACGTGCTGTGGCGGCCACCCGCAATGGCCGGATCGGAGTGATCGGCACCACCGCCACAGTGTCCTCCAGGGCCTATGAGGATACGTTCGCGGCGGCTCCGCAGCTGCAGGTCTTCAGCGCTGCGGCCCCGCGTTTCGTCGAGTTCGTCGAGCGGGGAATCACTGCAGGTGAGGAACTGCTGGACTTGGCGCAGCGCTACGTCGCGCCGCTGAAAGACGCCGGAGTGGACACTCTGGTGCTCGGGTGCACTCATTACCCGCTGCTGACCGGGGTGCTCTCCTACGTGATGGGCGAGGGCGTGACACTGGTCTCCTCAGCGGAGGAGACCGCGAAGGACATCTACCGGGCGCTGACGCGAGAGGCCATGCTGCGCCGCGGGCCCGATGGCGGCCCGCCGAGGCTCCCGGCGACCCATGAATTCCTTTCCACCGGAGACGCGACGGACTTCCAGCGTCTGGCGCGACGGTTCCTCGGTCCCGAGGTGCTCGCGGTGCAGCAGGTCGACCACGTCACCGAGCGTTACCCCACTGGTGTGATTCAGCAGGTCACTCCCGATATGCTAGCCGGACATCCCCTGTACCGGGGCGGTATGTAAGGACTTTGGGGGGGCTAGTACGCCATGAAGCTGACGATCGTCGGGTGCAGCGGTTCATTTCCCGGGCCACAGTCGCCCGCCTCCTGCTATCTGCTCTCCACAGAATATGAGGGGCGCACCTGGCGGATTGTTCTGGACCTGGGCAACGGAGCCCTGGGCAACCTCCAGCAGCACATCGCCCTGGAGGATCTCGACGCCGTATGCCTGAGCCACCTGCACCCAGACCACTACATGGACCTCTGCGGGCTCCACGTGGCCATCCGGTGGCGGCCCGGCGGTTGGCCGGGAAAGCACATGCCGGTGTATGGCCCTCAAGGCACTGACCAGCGGATTGCGAGCGCCTACGGCATGGATCCAGACCCGGGCATGCACCCCGACTTCGACTTCCATGATTGGGTCGCGCGTGACCCGGTCTCCGTGGGGCCCTTCACCATCACCCCGGTCCCGGTTCGGCATACGATCGATGAGGCCTATGCGCTGCGGATAGACGTCCAAGAGCCCGACGGCAGCTCCTGCGTGGTGACCTACTCCGGAGACACCGACATCTGCTCCGGGTTGGTGGAGGCCGCCGCGGGGGCGGATGTGTTCCTGTGCGAGGCAGCATTCGAAGACGGCCGCGATGATGCGATCGAAGGGGTCCATCTCAACGGCTCCCGTGCGGGGGAGGCGGCGGCCAGCGCTGAAGCCCGCCGAGTGCTGCTGACCCACATACCCGTCTGGACCTCGCAGCACGTGGTGCTCGATGGCGCGAAGCAGCATTACACCGGGGACATCGCCGTCGCCGTCGCCGGTGTGACCTATGAGATCGCCGGGCCGCCGGGCGGCACGGACGCTGCCCCCATCTGACCGGCCCGGACCAGGAACTTGCCGGGCACTAGCACCTGCCAGGGACTAGCACCCGGCCCGGAAGCGGGACGGTACTTTTCCGCTCGAGAATGCCGCCTCACCCTTACGAGACTGCGAAGGAGACTGTCCACGTGACTGCCAACACCCCCGCCCCTGCTGCCGCCGAGTCCGAGCAGGTCAGGTCGGACGGCCGAAAGCCGGACGAACTCAGGCCGGTGACGGTGACCCGTCACTGGTCAGCGCATGCTGAAGGCTCAGCGCTCATCGAATTCGGCGGCACGAAGGTGCTGTGCACCGCCAGTGTCGAGTCCTCCGTGCCGCGATGGCTCAAGGGCCGCGGCACCGGCTGGGTCACCGCCGAGTACGCGATGCTTCCGCGCGCGACCAACACCCGCTCCGGCCGGGAGTCGGTGAAGGGGAAGATCGGCGGCCGCACCCATGAAATCTCGCGCCTGATCGGGCGGTCCCTGCGGACCGTTGTCGATACCTCGGCGCTGGGGGAGATCATGATCACCCTCGACTGCGATGTGCTGCAGGCCGATGGCGGGACACGTACGGCAGCGATCACCGGGGCTTACGTGGCACTGGTCGACGCCGTCGAGTGGGCACGCCAGGAGGGTCTCGTGCGGAAGTCCGCCACGGTCCTCACCGATTCGGTCTCGGCCGTGTCCGTGGGGATCCTGAAGGACGGCACGCCCGTGCTCGACCTGCCCTACGCGGAGGATTCTACGGCGGAGACCGATATGAACGTGGTCGTCACCGGCAGCGGAGACTTCGTGGAGGTGCAGGGCACGGCGGAAGGGGTCGCGTTCACCCGCAAGGAGCTCAACACGCTGCTGGACCTCGCGGTCGACGGTGCCGAGCAGCTGGCCGTGAAGCAGGCGGAGGTGCTTGCTGAATGAGCGGGTCCGCAGCGTCCCCTGGAGCCCGCATCGTGCTCGCGACCCGGAACCCGGGCAAGCTGCGCGAGTTCCGCAAGCTCCTGAGCGAAGCTCCGGGCATGCAGGGGTTCGATCTTGAAACTGCCGTGGTGGACGCAGCCTCTGCCGGATGCCCGGATATCCCCGAGACGGGTGTGACCTTCACCGAGAACGCGCTGCTGAAGGCCCGTGAAGTGTCACGCTGGACTGGGCTTCCGGCCGTGGCTGATGATTCCGGCCTCGCCGTCGACGTGCTGGGCGGGGCGCCCGGGATCTTCTCCGCGCGGTGGGCCGGAGCCAAGGCCTCCGACGAGGCGAATCTTCAGCTGCTGCTGCAGCAGCTCGCCGACATCGAGGCGAAGCACCGTGGCGCTGACTTCGTCTGCGTGGCGGCTCTGGTGACCCCAGCGGGCGCAGAGCTCACTGCCGAGGGCCGACTTCGCGGAACGCTGCTGAAGGAGCCGCGCGGTGAGGAAGGTTTCGGGTACGACCCCATCCTGCAGCCCGATGGCGAGTCCCGCAGCGTCGCCGAACTGAGCATGGCCGAGAAGAACGAGATCTCGCACCGAGGCCTTGCCTTCGCGGAGCTATCGGGGGGTATTGTCAAAGTCATGCTGAACGACGATGCGAAACGGTCAGGAAAAGCTCCCGAAGATCATGGCGACGGCGACCATGAGGGCTCCGGGGTCGGCGAGCCCGGCGTCGATCCGGCTGAGACCTCTGTCGAGGCTGCCGGTGAGTACGAAGGCGGCGCCCTGTTCCCGCACTCGAAGAACTTCGACCCGGATTCGGCCAACCTCCGGCCCGAGGATGAGGACTCCGCAGACTCGTGAGCCTGGACTTCACGGCAGTCGACTTCGAAACTGCCAATGGTTTCCGCGGCTCGCCGTGCGCAGTGGGCCTGGTGCGGGTGCGCGGCGGCGTCGAGGTGGACAGCTTCTACGCGGAGATGCGGCCCCCTGAAGGGTTCGACCGCTTCGACCCGCGGCACGTGGAGATCCACGGCATCGCGGCGGAACAGGTGCGGCTGGCCCCGCGGTTCGCAGATCTCTTCCCGCGGATCCGGCGGTTCATCGGCGAGGACATGATGGTGGCGCACAACGCGTCCTTCGACGTCGAGGTCTTCGAATCCGCGCTCGAGGTCAGCGGCTTGGACTCCCCGGGCCTGCGCTGCCTGTGCTCCGTGAAGCTCTCGCGCAACCATTACGAGCTTGCTTCCCATGCGCTTCCAGCCTCCTCAGCGTGCGCTGGGTATTCGCTGACCCGGCATCACTACGCGCTCGACGACGCCAGGGCGGCTGCCGCCATCGTGTGCGACATCGCTGCCCGCAGCGAGCAGCCGGATATCGAGGTGCTCTTCGCGGCCAGTGATATACCGGTTGAGCATGTTCCGGCGTGGCAGGGTGAACGATCACGCGAATCGGCGGCCACCAGGCAGGTCCGCCCTATGCAGCACCTGTTCGACGCGCGTCGAGGAGATAGCCCTCCCAGCGCCATGCCTGACCTGATGCGCTGGCAGGACGAGGGGCCGCAGCTTCAGCCGAACCCCGAGGCGGACCCCAGCGGAGCGTTCTTCGGCGTGCATATCGTCCTGACCGGCACGTTGGGTGTACCGCGAGCTGAGCTCAAGGCAGTCCTGGCCGGCCTCGGGGCGCAGACCGGCTCGCGGGTCACCGGGAGGACCACGCTGGTCGTCGTCGGCGACGGCTTCAGCGAGGCGGATCTCGGTCTGCCCGTCGAGCAGACGCCTGCCCTGCAGTCGAGGAAGGCACGCGACGGGCTACGACGGCGCGCTCAGGGCCAGCTCATCCGCTTCGTCTCGGAAGGCGCCCTCGCCGCTGAGCTCGGCTCCGACTGGCCTGTGCCCAGTGCCTATCCCGGGGCCCATGAGACAGCAGAGACAGGCGCGGTCCTCACCGGCTAGGCAGCCGGCCCCTGGCGGCGATGCCTCAGGTGGCGGGGGCCGTCACCTCGGCCCATGGTCGCAGCAGGTGAGTGTGCAGGACACCGGGGAGCGACTCTGGCGCTGGCAAGGTGTCCGATGCCGCGGGGGGTCGGCGGCACGCGTGGACCTGTGCGTGCAGGATTGACCGGGTCGTGGCATCGGCGTCGACGCTGTCGAGGATGGCATCGAGCGCCGCGGCGTGGTCCTCGTCCTCGGGGCCGGCGGAGGCCACGGCGACACGGCGTATCAGGTCCGTGAGTCTCTCGGCGGCGCGCAGGAGATCAGGGTGGCCGTGGGTGAGGCTCATCGCCGAGCGGACCCACTCGCTGAGCGTGTCCTTTTCGACGAAGGGGACCAGCGCCAGGGGGACCACTCTGAGCAGGGCCGGAGCGTAGATGACCTGCGGCTGTGCGGGGTCATGCGGAAGGGCCATATCCCCGCCGGACAGTCCCAGGGCAGATGATCGCGCCGAGGAACGGTCGACGTCGTCCCGGTGCGCGTGCAAGGCCGCGTCGAGGTCCCGCGTCGGAGGAGCTGGGGCTTGGGCGGGAAGGCTCTGGTTCATCAGGCGGTACCAGCGCAGGGCGGAGAGCCACAGGCACGCCGCTGGGTCTGCGCCCAGGCCCTGCCGGGACCACTGCATCACCTCCAGGATCCCGTCCGCGGCACACCACTGAAAGAGCAGTTCCGCGGGCAGTGCTCCGGGTGATTCGTTCTCAGCCGCGCTGAGGCCGGCCGTCATGACCGGGTCGAACCGGATGATGACCGTATCGTCTGCGGCTGCGGGGGAGAAAGCGCCATGGTTCACAGGAACACCCTATCGGCTGCTGCCGTCTGTGAGTGTCCGTCCCAGGCGATAGCGTAGGGGCATGCGATGGTTACATACGTCGGACTGGCATCTCGGCCGGGGGTTTCACGGTTTTTCGCTGCGCAGCGAGCAGGAGGAAATGCTGGCGCGGATCACGCATGCAGTCGATGAGCACGCCGTGGATCTGCTGCTGGTGGCAGGCGATATCTACGATCGTGCCCTGCCGCCGGAATGGGCCGTGGCAGCACTGGAAGGCTTCCTCTCTGATATGGCTCGGCGCGGTGTGCAGGTGGTGATGACGGCGGGCAATCACGATTCGGCACAGCGGCTGGGCTTCGGGCGGGCTCTGATGACCAGCGCGGGCATCCACTTCCGCACTGCGCTGGAGGACTCGTGGGCCCCAGTGGTCTTCAGCAGCGCCTCCTCGGGCGGAGCACAGGAGCAGCTGCTGGTCTATGGGATTCCCTATATCGAGCCCCAGCTCTACGCGCGGGCCCTCGGCCTGGAGCGGGCGAATCACACGGCGGTGATGGCGGAAGTCCTGGCCCGGATCACCGCAGATGCGCAGCGCCGCCGTCAGGAACTGCCCTCCGATGCGTCGCAGCAGATCATCGTCATGGCGCACGTCTTCGCCGCCCACGGGGTCGCCTCAGCGTCCGAACGGCATATCGGCGCCTCCGTCGACGCCGGTGACGAGGCGCTTCACCATGAGGACACGCTGGGTGGGCTCTCCGTCGTACCCTTGGAGCTGTTCTCCGGTGTCGACTACGCGGCCCTGGGCCATCTTCACGGGCGGCAGCAGCTGACGCAGAGCGTGCGCTACAGCGGATCACCGCTGCGCTATTCCTTCTCCGAGGCCCACCAGGCGAAAGGGGCTTGGTTGGGCGATAGCCGCAGCGCTGACCAGATCACCGGCCTTGACTGGCAGATCGGCAGGCCTCTGGCACGGCTGAGCGGAACTCTCGAAGAGGTCCTTGAGGCCGGAACCGTCGAGCGCCACCGAGACTCCTATGTGCAGGTCAAACTGACGGACCCCGTCCGGCCAGAACGAGCTTTCCCGCGTGTGCAGGATGCCTACCCGTACCTGGCGCATTTCAGCCACAGCGGGGCCGGCTCTGATACGCAGCAGCGCACCTACGCCCAGCGGGTTGAGCCGGCGCGGTCAGCCGAGGACGTCGTCTCGGCTTTCCTCAGCCACGTTCGCGGCCGGGGCCCCTCAGCTGACGAGACACAGCTGGTGGCCGAGGGGCTCGAGGCGATCCGCCTCGGCTCAGCCACGCACAGCAATGACGCTCACGGGGGAGCTCCTCTGTCCACAGCCCAGGAGGAGACGGCCACATGAGGCTCCACTATCTCGCACTGCACGCTTTCGGGCCATTTCCCGGTCACGAGACCGTGGACTTCGACGCCTTGGGCCAAGACGGGCTGTTCTTGCTCCAGGGCAGGACCGGGTCCGGGAAGTCCTCCATCCTCGATGCGGTGACCTTCGCACTCTACGGCGACGTTCCCGGAGAACGTGACCGGACCCAGCTGAAGAGCACCCACGCCGATCCGAGGGCAGAGCCTAGCGTGCAGCTGGACTTCTCGGTCGGGGAGGAGATGTTCCGGGTGTGGCGCGCACCGCAGCATCAGCGTCCTCAGGTGCGGAACCCGGAGAAGATCGCCCAGGTCAACCAGCAGATCACGCTGCATCGTCGAGTATCCGGCGAGTGGATGCCCATGGCGTCGGGCATCCAGGCCGCCAATGACGAGATCCGCAGGGTCATCGGCCTGGAC